>CAMBKU010000010.1 GCA_945868305.1 uncultured Lachnospiraceae bacterium
AATGTACCTTTCTCTGTAATATAGAATTTCGATTTTTTATTAGGACTAAGATATACGGAACAAAAATGTGATTAAGAAAAAAAGGCTTTGCTTCTTTATTTCAAAGAGCAACAGCCTTTTTTTTGCCTCTTTATTTTTCCTTCTTCTCTATACCGGAAAAAAGTAGTAGCGCAGAACCCAGAAAAATGAAAAAATCTGATATATTAAAAACAATATTGGAAAAACGCTTCCATTTCGAATGAAAACTGAAATAGTCCACAACATGTCCTTTTTTGTAACGATCATATAGATTACTGGCACCACCGCCAAGAATAAAACCAAGTGCTGTCTTTTTCCCCACCATTCCCTTTTTCGGCAACAATATAAGAAAACTTCCGCCCACTGCTGCCATAAGTACCGTCTGAATCTTTCGCATCACCTGCGGTTGTTTTTCCAGAAAATTTAACGCCGCCCCTTTGTTATAATACTTTCTTATGATAATTTTGCCGTTTAAAACAGGTGTTTTCTCCTTTAGGTCCCTGTGTGTATCCACATAATGCTTGATTCCGAAATCAAGGAAAAAAATACCCGCCACAATCAAAATATATACCATATGCTCCTCCGTTCTATTTCTTTTTGTGAAGTGTCCTCTTTATCCGCATCATAAGCTTTCTGCCCTTTGTCTCCCGGCTCTTACTAATTCTACATGCAAGAACGGCATCCTCTTTTTTATCCGCCGTCAGCATAAATCCTGTCTTGTGGCAAAATCTTAAAGATGCGATTCCGGAAATCTCCTGAATCTCACCATCCCGTTTTCCGTACCATTCCTTTGGAAAAGGACATTTGGGCTCCTTTATAATATCATCTTTTACTCCCATCGCACAGTATCCTCCACGATTGGAAGGGAATATCACAAACTCAATATCCGTATCCTCCACCGCTTTCTTCCAGGGCACATATGCATCCATAATAAGGATTCCTCCATCTGCCTTTTTCAGGTATGGCTCCATCGCCGCATCCGCCCGCATATTGCTCTCCGCAAATGCGAACTTTCGTTCCAGTATCTTTTCCGCAAAGTCTGTAGCCTGCAAAAACGCTGCATCCACATCCGCATCAGAATCCCACACCGGATTAAAATCTGCAATCAGAGAAGCTATTTCATCCGGTTCTCCGGTGTTGTCATTTAAATCTAACGGCTGAACAAAACGAAAGTCAAATTTTTCCGCCTGTTTTTCCTCTCCAAGCACTGCCTCCCCGAGCTGCTGCCAGAGCAGACCGAAGGATGCATAGGGAACTCCGTTTTCACGCACCTTTGCTTCCCTGCCGTGATGGTCAAACTCTCCACCACCGATATCAAAAACAATGCCGGAAAAATCCTGCGGCACCACATTCCCCCTCTGCACCTGCAGCTTCGGATTTATCATCCGAAGCAAAGCATAGGAAAACACATCATCCGCATGAAACTTTCCGCTGTGGGTAAACACCCGCTCCGTATTTCTTATTTTCTTCGTCAATTCATTTTCTTTGTGTAATTCCATTTCTCTTCTTCTCTCTCTTATTTACTAATTATATTGCTGCCTATTCTATAAAACACGCAGCTTATTTAATGCTTCATAGACATCCAATTCTCCGTACCCCCATTCGCGATTCGGATAGTCCCTGCCCTCCTCGCGCCTTGCTCCACGGAGGATATAATTCTTAATGTTCACACTGTTAATCGCTTTATCATAGGCCCGCTTTATTGCCCACTCCAGCAGAAGCGCGCTTGCCCCCGCCGCCACAGCAGCCGCAGCACTGGTACCGCTCATGGTAATATATTGACCACGCAACCCCGGTCCATATACATTCACTCCAGGTGCCGCATAATCCGGTTTAATGTCACCTGCTGCAGTAAATCCCCGGCTGGAATCTAAAAACAAGCTGCCCGTATCCGCATCATAAGCCGCCACTGTCATTGGAACTACCGCTGTAGATGGCACGGTTAACGTCACATCCGGATTGGAGCGCAGAAAAATCACTTCTCCGCTTACAAACTGCCTGAGTGGAAGCCACATATGATAATGTCCTTCCACGATGGTATCCTCTGCATAGACCACGATATCCCACAGACCTCTGGTGGGCTTTTCAAATCGGAAAAAGACCAACAGATCACCATTTCGCACGCCTACCATCTGATAATCCACGCTGACGGTCGTTTCCTCAAAAATGAACTGATAAACAACCCGATTCCGCTGCATGACCGGAATCCGCTTAATCTGCTCGCCCGTTGGAGAGATAATTGCAATGGAATAAAGTTCCGGCGCTCTGGCCCAAAGTTCCATCGTAAATCCCCGGACATTCTCTCCCACACTGACTTCCACCGTCTCGGTGTCTCCCTGCTGCATGATTGTTCCGTAAAAATGATGTCTGGCGTTTGCCTCATTTCCAGCGGCAATGACTACTGCATGATTTTTCGCCGCCGCAACATCATTAAGATACAAAGAAATGGGGCCGGTCCCCCCGTGGCTTCCCATATTCGTACCAACTCCAATGCACAAAACCAACGGTTTATTCTGTTCAATTGCCAGTTTATTCAAATAGGAAATTGCTGCCATAATGTCATTTTCCTGATAGGCCACCGCATCCTCCGGTATAAAATAGAAATCCCTCAGATTCTGCTTTGCCGGTTTTAATTTTACCACTGCAATATCTGCGTATGGTGCTGCCCCAGAAAAATCTTTGCTTAAGTCCGGCGTTCCCGCAGCTACGCCTGCAGTAAAAGTACCATGCCCGTTTTCATCCACAGAAGGTACGATGTCAAGCGGATTTTCACTCTGCAGCGCCGCATTGATATCCTCTCTCGTGTATTCGCTTCCGTATAAAAAACCTCCCGGCCTCTTTCCGCTCCGTATCGTCTGATCCCAGATGCGAAGAATACGACTGTTTGCTTCCCCGCTCAAAAATGCCGGATTCTGGTAATCAATCCCGGTATCTAAAAAACCGATTAAAATCCCTTCCCCTTTTAAGGAAAGCGTCGGCTGATTCTGTACTTTGGTAATCCCACTTCCAATCAGCGCCGACTGATCCATCAGCGTAAAACATTGTGGAATTGCCGTGTAGGTATAATCATGCACATTTAACATCGGCAGACGCTCCCGGTTGAAATAACCAATTCCATAATCCACGTTAATCTCTTGACGACATTCTGTCGGAATAATGGCTGTACCGGCATCCAAACTGGTATAATCTATTATCAGGTCATAATAATCTTCTGAATAAATCGCTTCTTCACAATCCATATCCTGTTTCCTCTTATATCATAGTTTTTCCAATACTATATTTATATGTATGCAATCGGGAAACAAAAATTTACAACTGGCAGATTACAAGGATATCTTTCTCACGAATCAGCGTAGAACCATTGGGGATGATAACCTCCTCTCCGCGCTTTAAAAGCAATACCAGCTTTTCTTCCCCAAGCTTCAGCCTGGCAATGGAACGCCCAACTAAAACACTGTCCTTTTCTACCACAGTCTCTGTCAGACAAAGTCCCAGGTGTTCTTCCGGAGAAAGTGCACTTAACACCACAATATCTCCAGGCAGCAGCACCGTATTTCCATTTGGAATGAGACGCTCCTCCCCCCGAAGCACCAATACCAGCAGAACATCCGGCAACGAATCAATCTCTTTGATTTTCTTTCCTGCCCAGGGATGATTCTTACGAACAGAAACTTTGATGAAATCCACTGGCATTTCATCCGAATAATCACTAAAAGTCTTCATGACATTACTTTCCGTATCTATCATATCAAACTTCTTTGCCACAAAGCCAAGCAAGGACCCCTGGATACTGATGGAAAACAACACAATAAATATTACGATATGAAATACATCATTTTTTGTGTATGCCGGACTCACAGTTGCCATAATTGCAAACACAATGGACGCCGCCCCGCGCAGTCCCGACCAGGATACCAAAAGCTGCTGCTTCACCGGGCAACGAAAAGGGGTCAGTATGGCAAACACCGACAGAGGACGCGCCACAAAAGTCAAAAATACTGCAATCGCCAGCGCATAGAACACGATCTCCGGCAGATGCGACGGAAAAGCCAAAAGACCCAGAAGAAAGAAAATCAACATCTGCATCAAACCCGTGATCCCATCAAAAAAATGTACCAGAGATTTTTTATTCTTCAAAGACTGATTTCCAAGAATGATACCCGCAATATATGTGCTCAAATAGCCATTGCCACCAATCAGAGATGCCAGCGCATATGCCACAAGTGCCATACTGAATACGAAAATCGTATCAAAGCCATCTGTAGCAAACTGCACCTTTTGCAGAACAAGCGTAGATACAAACGCAACCAGCGCCCCGACTAATATACCAAACACCACCTGAGAAAAAATCATCCATCCAAGTTCTCCGCCACTGAAGTTGCCGCTCATAACCGTCAAAACAATCATAGTAAGCATATAGGAACAAGGATCGTTACTTCCGCTCTCCACCTCAAGCATGGATGCCGTATTATATTTTAAGTTCAGTTGTTTGGAACGGAGAATAGAAAACACGGATGCCGCATCCGTAGAACTTATGACTGCCCCAATCAGCATACTCTCCCAAAATTCAAAATGAAGTACCAGATAACAGAATATGCCCACTGCCGCCGCGGTAAGAAATACACCGAGCGTAGAGAGAAGCACTGCTTTTCCTGCCACTGGCTTTGCCTGTTTCCAGCTTGTTCCAAAACCACCGTAAAACATTATAAAAATCAGTGACACAGAGCATACCTGCTCTGCAATAGCAAAATTATCAAAAGGTATCTTTAAAATGCCGTCTGTTCCAAACAGCATACCAAGCAAAATAAACGCCAAAAGCATCGGCACTCCGATTTTTCCGGATAGCTTATTCAAAAACAGACATAATAAAATGACTGCTGCTACCAACAAAATATAACCTGTCACTTCTCCCACTCCCTTCTTATCCTGTTTTATCCCCAGTATAACATAAGCCGCAGGAACGGTGCAATCACCTCCTGCGGCTATTTCTTAAATTTACATATAATATTTTCTTATGCCCGTTTATCTTCCAGTTCCATGCAGCCCCTCATTGTAATAACCGGTCCGCCCTTCTTTTCGATATAGTCCTTTGTAATGGTAACCTGTCCGATATTTTCATCCTTTGGAATCTCATACATGATATCAAGCATAAATTCCTCTATGATGGCACGAAGCGCTCTGGCTCCAACTTTCTTTTCCTTTGCCTTTTTTGCAATGGCATACAAGGCATCTTTTTCAAATTCCAAATCAACTTCATCCATAGCAAGGAGCTTTTTGTACTGTTTGATAATCGCATTCTTCGGTTCCTCAAGAATACGCACCAGCATATCCTCCGTCAGGGCATCCAATGTAAAAATGACCGGCAGACGCCCGATAAACTCCGGTATCATGCCAAATTTACGAATATCCTCCACTGTGACCTGACGAATCAAATTTTCTTCTTTGTCATATTTATCCTTCAAGTCTGCCTTAAATCCGATTGATGCCTCTTTGTTTAATCTTTCTTTAATAACATCCTCCAAGCCCGGAAAGGCACCGCCGCAGATGAACAGAATATTTTTTGTATTTACCATCGTCATCGGAACCATGGCATTCTTGCTACTGGCTCCCACCGGAACCTCTACTTCCGCACCCTCCAACAGCTTTAACATCCCCTGCTGAACAGATTCGCCGCTGACATCCCGTTGATTGGTATTTTTTTTCTTTGCAATCTTATCAATCTCATCAATAAAGATAATACCGTGTTCTGCTTTTTCCACATCATTGTCTGCTGCCGCAAGAAGTTTGGAAACCACACTTTCGATATCATCTCCGATATACCCCGCTTCCGTAAGTGAAGTTGCATCCGTGATAGCAAGCGGAACATCCAGTATTCTCGCAAGTGTCTTTACCAGATAAGTCTTACCGCATCCGGTTGGCCCAATCATCAGCATATTGGATTTCTCGATCTCAATATCGTCCGCATTGTCCGCCGCCACACGCTTGTAGTGATTATATACCGCAACGGAAATCACCTTCTTTGCCTGCTCCTGTCCCACCACATATTCATCCAGCTTTGCCTTGATTTTATGTGGTGCCGGAATGGATTTTATGTCTAATACCGGCTCTTTTTCTTCTTTCGGCTTTTTCTTTTTTATCTTCTGGCTGTTCGGCATAAACCCTGGCATATCCGCCAGATTAATCATGCTGATATTCGGCATACCTCCCATATTCGGAAAATCGTTCATATTAAAGCCTGCACCATTCATACTGTCAAACGTTTTTTGCATACAATCCTGACAGATACAGATATTATTCGGTATCTTGATCATTTTCCCTGCCACGCTCTCCGGCCGACGGCAAATATAGCAGACATCTTCATATTCATCTCTGTTTGAATCTTCTTTATTTTCCTCTATATTATGATTTGTCAATTCATCTTTATTTTCACTCATTCTGTTTCCCTCACATTCTATTTATTCTATATCCATCAACGCATCCATGCAAAATTCGGCCAGTATTTAAATTCTGCCTTGCCAAGAATATCATCCCGACTCACATAGGAATACTGCAACGACTCCTGCTCTGTCGCAGCCACACCGTATTCCATTGCCTCATTAGCCCAATATCTTGCATCCAGCGACACATTCCGATTATCCCCAAGCACCAGATATGAATTATCCGGAACCTCAAAAACATAGCCGTCATTATTCACCGTCCATTCTTCTTTCAGATAATCCTCCGTAAGCGGTTCCTCTGCACCATCAATAAAAATCTTTCCCTGACGAATCTCCACCGTCTCTCCCGGAAGCCCGATGACACGTTTGATAAAGCTCTGAGTCTCATCCACCGGATAGCGGAAAATGATTACATCAAAACGCTTGGGATCTTCTTTCAAATATGCAAGACGAAATCCGACCAACCGATCCCCTGGCTTAATCAGATTTTCCATGGAGGTAGACGGAACCTCCGCATTAACGATTACATATTTACGCAACAGAAAAGTACAGACAAAAATAATGGCAATCAGCTTAATCCAACTTAAGACTTCTGTCTTTACCTCCTGCTTTGTCCATTTCTTTTTTTCATTTTCTTTTATCTTAGTATCGGTCTCTCTGCCGACTTCTTTGTCCGTTTTGTTCATTTCCACACCTGATTCCCATCTGATAACTCCTTCTCCCCCAAACCTCGTTTCTACCATTATCACACAAAACATTTGCCTTGTCTATGTTGAAAATTTCAATTTCATATGATACAATGTTTTTTCTGTCAGAATGCTTGTGAGACATTCTAAAACACAGATACCAAATTGTCAATGAAAATTTATAACCTCCGGAGGAAAATGCAATGGGAAAAGAAAGTCTCTCGATTCGAATTGCTTCGCCTGACGATGCAGAAGAAATTCGAAATATTTATGCACCTTATGTAAGAGAAACGGCAATTACCTTTGAATATAATGTACCGAGTGTCAAAGAATTTCGGGGAAGAATGCAAAAAACTTTGGAAAAGTATCCTTATCTTGTCGCAGAAAAGGGCGGAAAAATTCTTGGCTATGCTTATACCGGCACATTTGTCGGAAGGGCTGCTTATGACTGGTCTGCAGAAACAAGTATATATGTAAAAACGGACAACCGGAAAACAGGCGTAGGAAAAAGGCTCTACTCAGCTCTTGAAAATATCTCTGCCATGCAAAACATTCTTAATCTAAATGCCTGCATTGGCTACCCGGAAATTGAGGATGAGTATTTAACCAGAAACAGTGTACAGTTTCACGAGCACCTCGGTTATCAACTGGTCGGAGAATTTCACAAAAGCGGTTATAAATTTGGAAGATGGTACAACATGGTATGGATGGAAAAAATGCTTGGAACGCATGATTTGAATCCTTCTCCTGTCATACCTTTCCCGGATTTAACTTCTAAAGCATTGCATGAAATAGGAATAAAAAATCCGGGAATCAGAATGTAATATTCCAATTCCCGGATTCCTTAAATCTTTACTATTCTTTACAACAATTCCTTTAAAATCTGATTTACCATTCCAGGGTTTGCCTTTCCCTTCATGGCTTTCATGGTCTGACCCACCAAAAATCCGATGGCTTTTTCCTTACCGTTGTGGTAATCCTCTACAGACTGCGGGTTGTCTTTAATCACCTGCTCGATGGTTGCACGAAGTGCCCCCTCGTCATTAACAGTCTTTAATCCTTTTTCTTCCACATACTGATCCGGGTCAATGTCGTTTTTAAAGATTTCTTCAAATACTTCTTTTGCCACACTGCTGTTGATGGTTCCCGCCTCTGCAAGCTCAATTAATTTTGCAAGGTTGCCTGGAGAAAATTTGATATCCTCTGGCTCCATATCGTTTTCTTTTAACAGACGCATGGTTTCGACCATGAGCCAGTTGGAAACCTTCTTTGGCTTTTTGCAGATTTCCGTGGTGGCCTCAAAAATATCCGCCATCTTTTTATGGCTTGTAATAATCTCCGCATCATAATCCGGAAGTCCATATTCTTCCTTGTAGCGCGCCAGCTTTGCGGTACGTAGTTCTGGCTCTCTTGCCTTGATTTCCTGTAACCATTCATCGGAAATTACGATTGGCACTAAATCCGGTTCCGGAAAATAACGGTAATCCTGAGCATCTTCCTTGGAACGCATTGGGTAGGATTCTCCCTTCGTATCGTCCCATCTTCTGGTTTCCTGAATAACCTTTTCTCCAGCTTCTAAGAGATCAATCTGGCGTTCTCTTTCCCCTTCAATGGCTCTTGCAATTGCCTTAAAAGAATTTAAGTTCTTCATCTCCGTACGAGTACCGAATTCCTCTGCACCCACTTCACGGACGGACAAATTCACATCCGCACGCATGGAACCTTCATTTAATTTACAGTCAGAAGCCCCAAGATACTGGATAATCAGTCTTAATTTTTCCAGATAAGCAATAACCTCATCGGCAGAGCGCATATCCGGCTCGGACACGATTTCGATAAGCGGCACACCAGAACGGTTAAAATCTACAATAGAAACATCATCCCACTCATCATGTACCAGCTTTCCGGCATCTTCTTCCATATGAATTTCGTGGATTCCAATAGTCTTGATTCCGTTTTCGGTCTCAATCTCCACCCCACCGTTACGACAGATTGGCAGATACAACTGTGAAATCTGATAGTTCTGTGGATTATCCGGATAAAAATAGTTTTTCCGGTCAAATTTACAATACTGGGTAATATCACAATTCGTGGCAAGACCTACTGCAATGGCATATTCCACTACCTGTTTGTTTAAAACAGGAAGGGAACCCGGCATACCGGTACATACCGGACAGGTATGGGTATTTGGCGCTCCGCCGAATTCTGTGGAACAGGAGCAGAAGATTTTTGTTTTGGTGGCCAGTTCTACATGAACTTCCAGGCCAATCACGGTTTCATAATTTTTACTCATTTCTTCTCCTCCTTCCTATATTTCTGCCATTGGGCTGTGTTCAAATTTTCTTGTCTGTTCAAATGCATAAGCTGCACGAATGATGTTTTTCTCCTTAAAGCAGTCACCAATCAACTGCAAACCAATTGGCAGTCCGTTCTTATCTTTTCCGCATGGAAGGGAAATTCCCGGAAGACCTGCAAGGTTTACGGAAATGGTATAGATATCTCCAAGATACATCTTGATTGGATCACTTAATGATTCTCCTAACTTCGGAGCTGTAGTCGGCGCTGCCGGCCCTAAAATCACATCATATTTTGCAAATGCTTCATCAAATGCTTTTTTTATCAATGCTTTCGTACGCAATGCCTTCAAATAATAAGCATCATAATAACCGCTGCTTAACACGAAAGAACCCAACATGATACGTCTTTTTACCTCCGGTCCAAAGCCCTCGGATCGGGATTTTTTATACATGTTGTGAAGGCCTTCGTATTCCTTGGTGCGGTAGCCATATTTTACACCGTCAAATCTTGCCAGATTCGAGCTTGCTTCCGCACAGGCAATAACATAATATGCCGGAATTGCATATTCTACTAAACTTAAATCAAATTCCTCTACGATAGCTCCCTTTTCTTCCAGTGTCTTTGCCGCTGCAAGCACTGCTTCTTTTACTTCCGGATCCAGTCCTTCTCCAAAATAGTCCTTGGGAATACCGATTTTCATACCCTTTACATCATCCACCAAAGCAGAGGTAAAATCCAAATCTTCTCTCTTTACAGAAGTGGAATCCTTTTTATCATAGGAAGAAATCACTTCCAAAATCGTTGCGCAGTCAGTAACGTCCTTTGCAATTGGTCCGATCTGGTCTAAAGAAGAACCATATGCAATCAGCCCGTAACGGGAAACCGTTCCATAGGTTGGTTTAATTCCGGTCACACCGCAAAAGGAACTCGGCTGACGGATAGAACCTCCGGTATCAGAACCTAATGCATAAGGGCATTCCTCTGCTGCTACTGCCGCACAGGAACCGCCAGAAGAACCGCCCGGTACATGCGCTGTATTCCAAGGATTTTTGGTCTCACCGTAGGCAGAAGTCTCTGTGGTACTTCCCATAGCAAACTCATCCATATTGGTTTTCCCTAAAATAATTGCTCCCGCTTCCTCCAAATTCTTTACTGCCTCTGCGGTATAGGTAGGAATAAAATTATACAAAATTTTAGAAGAACAGGTGGTAAGCATTCCTTCGGTACACATATTGTCCTTAATTGCCACCGGAACACCTGCAAGCGGCCCCGTTAAGGTTCCATCATCGATTAATTTCTGTACTTCTTCAGCCCTTTTTAACGCGCCTTCTTTATCTATTGTCACAAAACTGTTGACTTCCGGCTCTTTTTTCTCCATCGCAGCCAAAGCTTCCGTAACAGCTTCTTTTACTGTCACTTCTTTCGCCTTAATTTTTTTGCCCAATTCTACGGCAGTTAAACTCATCAAGCTCATCCTGTCTTCTCCCTCCTTATCCGATTGTCTTAGGGACTTTAAATCCACCGTCTTTTTCCTCCGGTGCATTCGCCAGAGTATCTCGGCTTCCGTCCCCATTGGTCACGACATCTTCGCGGAATACATTCTTCACCGGAAATACGTGGGACATCGGTTCTACCCCGGAAGTATCCAGTTCATTCAACTTATCAATATAATCCAGCATCTCGCCCATGTCTTTTTTTGCCTGCTCTTTTTCTTCCTCGTTCAATTCAAGCTTTGCAAGAATACCGACATATTCGATGGTTTCATCGCTTATTACATTTGCCATTTTTCTTCCTCCCGGCTCTCTGCTTATTGGTTTACATAACTAATCACGTACTTTAATATGCGCTTCACGAAGCTGCTTTTCTGTCACTTCGCCCGGCGCACCGCACATTAAGTCCTCTGCATTTCCATTCATCGGGTATGCAATAATCTCACGGATATTTTCCTCATTGCGAAGCAGCATAATCATACGGTCAACACCCGGTGCCATTCCTGCATGTGGCGGAGCACCAAACTGAAAAGCATTGTATAAAGCTCCAAATTTGCTCTTTAATACTTCTTCGTCATAACCTGCAATTTCGAAGGCTTTCACCATAATCTGGAGGTCATGGTTTCTGACCGCACCGGAGGATAATTCCACGCCGTTGCAGACGATGTCATACTGGTAAGCCAGAATATCCAGCGGATCTTTCGTATTTAATGCTTCCAAGCCACCCTGCGGCATAGAGAATGGATTGTGAGTAAATCCAATCTTTTTCGTTTCTGGGTCACGTTCAAACATTGGGAAATCGTTGATGTAGCAGAAACGGTATGCGTTTTTCTCCAGCAAATCCAGTTTTTCACCGAGCTCAGTACGAATCATGCCTGCAAAGTATGCAGCTCTCTCCTCTTTATCTGCCATAAAGAAAATGGTGTCCCCTACATTTAATCCGGCTAAAGTACGGAATTCCTCTTTTAATTCTTCCGGAATAAATTTATCAATCGGTCCCTTATAAGAACCATCCTCTAATACTTCAAGGTAGCCCAGTCCTCCCATTCCGATACCGGTTGCAAATTTTAAGAGTTTTTCATGGAAGCCCTTGGACATATCCGCATGTACTTTAATGGCACGTACCGTCTTTCCGATAAACGGCTTAAAGGTACATTTCTGGAAAAAGTCTGTTACATCAATAATCCGCAGCGGATTACGCAGATCAGGCTTATCCGTACCAAACTCTAACATTGCCTGTTTGTAACTGATAATCGGATACGGAGCCTTCGTTACGGTATAGCCTTCCGGTGCAAATTTTTCAAAGGTCGCAGAAAGCACTTCTTCTCCCACTGCAAATACATCTTCCTGGGTAGCAAAGCTCATTTCAAAATCGAGCTGGTAAAACTCTCCCGGAGAACGATCTGCCCTTGCGTCCTCATCACGAAAACACGGTGCAATCTGGAAATATTTGTCAAATCCTGATACCATCAAAAGCTGTTTGTACTGCTGTGGAGCCTGTGGCAATGCATAAAATTTCCCTTTGAATTTACGGGATGGCACGATATAATCTCTTGCACCTTCCGGTGAGGATGCACAAAGAATCGGTGTCTGCACCTCTAAAAATCCCATCTCTCTCATTTTTTCACGCAAAAATGCAATAACATTGGAACGGAAAATAATATTGTCTTTTACCTTCTGATTTCTCAAATCCAGATAACGGTATTTCAGACGCACATCTTCTCTGATTTCCTTGCTGGTCTGGATTTCAAACGGCAGTGCTGTATAAACTTCTCCCACAACATTTACCTTGTGTGCCTCTAACTCAATGGTTCCAGTTGGAATCTTCGGGTTGTAGGTTTCTTCATCTCTTTTTTCTACCAGTCCTTCAATGGAAACCGCCTGTTCCTTACGGATTCCCTTTAACAGTTCACTGTCACGAATAACTACCTGCATCACTGCATACATATCACGCAGATCGATGAAAGATACCCCTCCGTGATCACGGATGTTTTCTACCCATCCGGCAACCTTGATTTCCTTTCCGATGTCATTTTCACTAACCTGATTTAAGGTCACATCTCTGTAAATGTTGCTCATTTCTATTCTCCTTCCTGATCCTTCAAAATAATACAAAAAAGCCCCGGAATACAAATCTATGTATTCCGGGGCGAATCATCTAATATCCGCGGTACCACCCGCATTGAGTAAAACAAATTGTTTTCTCCACTTTCCATGCGTAACGTGCATATAGCCGGATGAACCTACTTAAACCAATACGAGTTACTGTTCAATCCATCAGCTCCAGAGTGTTCCCTTTATTTTCTCTTTCAAACAGCGCTCTCAGTCGGTGACGCTGTATTCCTGTCGACGTCTGAAAACAAGAGTCTCCTTCATTGCTTTTTTCCATTTGCTCCATATACTAACACATATTCTGTCCCTTTGCAAGAATTTTTTTCATCTTTTCCGTCTCAAGTTTTGTTCCGTAAAAATCCTTTCTGGAACATCCTGCCCTGCCTCCTCCGGCACAGGCACAGGCGCAGGCACAAGCACAGGCGCAACCGCCTCCGGTATGTCTGCCATGAGAATGCGGGCTGACATAAACAGATCCCATTCCTCTGTGTTTATCATAATTATCTTTCTGTCCGATTTGCTTTTGGCCAAGTATCAATACGATACATAGGATAACCGGAAATCCCACCATGAAAATGAGGAGAATCCATACGACACTTCCATCTGCACTTTTTTCATAATCATCCTCTGCCGTAAATGCAGATTCCGGATAAGAAACCCGAACCGTATATCTTTCCTGTTTTCCCAGTGAAGACTGCCAGTAAAAATATTCCCCTTCTTCCCTTGCTCTCTCCGGAACTTCTGCCACATCTTCCTTATCCCAGAAAATCATCAGGTTATCTACCTTTGCCTCATCAAACCACCCTGGCGTAAAGGTATAGTTACGCATGGCATTTGTTTCATTTTCCTGATACATCCGGTGCTGATGGATGGAAAAGTCAATATCCAATTCTTCGCCTGCATAATAACTTCTGTCCAGATCAATCCTGACGTAATCACCACCATCATCTAAATATTCAATATTGTCAATACAGTCGCTGTTTGACGTAATTTCTTCTACATATTCATTGGGAATTCCAATCTTAACCCAGGTAAGCGGCCCTTCTGAGGTGCTGTCCAACACTTTCCATTTAATATGATATGTCATATCGAGTGAACCGTCTGCCTCCGGTTCTATCCAGATCGTATATTCCAGGATTTCATCCAAATCTGCCGCCCGAACTACCGTTGTCGCCCCCAAAAGACTAAAAAGGCAGATGAAACCAAGCACAAGATATCTTATAACTTTTTTTAACATTCCGTCTCTCCTCCCCTCTCCCGAAGCGGGCATACCTGCTTCATTTTCGCCGAAAATGCTCTGTGCTTTTTACATGCTACGCCATTCCAGATTTTTTCCCAACGGTCTTTTCTCATATCTCCTAAAGTTTCCCCTGCAAGCCAGCTCTGACACGGAATCACCTTCCCATCCGGCGTCACTGCCATATTACTGAGACAGGCACCGCAGGAAGGGACTGTAAGTCCCAGTGCTTTTAATTTTTCCTCTGGAATCCAGCCCGGAGAAGTAAAACTGATTTCCAGCCCATTAGCAAAACAATACTGTGTTGCCTCTTTTACGATGTCGAAAATTTCTTCTTCCGACAACTGTGTTTCTTTCGAAGGACCTTTTGCTGCATTTCCTGTCACAATAAGCCCCGAACAGGTCACATATTCCACCCCTAGCTCCTTTAAAAACATAAGCGTCTTTTTATAGTCCCGATTCAGACTGCAAAGCGGCGTATTGACACTTAAATTCAGTCCTGCCGCCAGTGCATTTTTGATTCCCTCTACTGTTTTTTCATAATTGGGCGCTCCCACCAGTCTTTCGTGCACCGTTTGCTCAGCAGAATAAAAAGTGACCTGCACACTGTCCAGCTCCGCTTCCATAAGCTCTTTGCATAATTTAGGTGTAAGGAACACGCCATTGGTATTTAACCGGGTAACAAACCAGCGTGCTTCTTTTACCAATTCACATAAATCCTCCCGCAATGTAGGCTCTCCTCCCGTAAATGTAAGTTGAACAACCCCTGCCTTCCGGCAGGCTGCAATAATCTCCTTCCATTCTCCGGTGGATAATTCCGGCACTTCGGCAAGCCTCTGGTCAGCTGCATAACAATGCAGGCATTTCTGATTGCAATGCCATTTTCCATCCACCGTCATAGCGGAAACCATAAGATCCATCCGATGAGGTGCTGTCATAAAAGGGGCATACTCTCCGATACTCAAAAGACCGATTTCCTGCTCCGGGATCCGACCATGAATCACATCTTCAAAGGTTTCTATGATTGTTATTAAATCTTCTTTTAATTTTTCATTATCTGTCTCCGGATAAACTTCTCTCACACGATGAAACACCTGTCCAAGCAAGTCTGAAAATTCTTCTTCATCCATTTCATGCGGGCCAAATGCATTCACTCCGTTTATAAACTCCGTCAAAAGAATCGCCCATGACTCATTTATTGGCAGAATTTCCTGTCCGTTTAAAATGACAACTGCCGGAGCCATATGAAACAGACTAAACTTCGGCGGTATCATATGAATCCGGATAACCCCCGGTCCTTTTGGATTCCATGTGGTATGTACCACAGATTTCCAGTTCTTTAATTCATATAATTTTTCACGTAACATCTTCTCCTCCTATCTTACAATACAATCCGTAGATTAATCAGTATAATCAATGCAACATCCACCACAAACCAGATGTATCCGGTATTTCTGCGTCCATATCTCGCATTGGGGTAATTCCCGTATATGCTCTTTAAGGCATCATAGTTTTTTGCCGACAATACTGCCCCCTTAAACAGCTGATAAAGTGACCAGTTTTCCCAGATTCCACAGATGATGCCAAAACAGACTGCTCCTTTTGCTGTCTCAATTCCCATCAGATTTATCCTAATAAGTGATAGCATAATGGCAGCAAGCAGGCTGAGCGTATGCTTTTTTCTGCTCTTTTCATAAAAATATTTCCGATCCAAAAGATCCAGACATTTTTTCTCAAAAGGCGGCAACTTTACCGACAAATGAGATTGCAATATTTCATAGCATTCTTTTATATGCTTCTGTGCCTTTGCATCCCCGATTTCATAATGGAAACAGAGCTGTCTGCTCCCATATCCAATCTTTAATCCCGTATCATCATAACAAAGTTCTCCATGTGTAATTACATGGTCTATCGACGAATAAGAAATCTCCGTCCGTCGTCCGTAGATATTCGTTTTTACCGCCATATTGGGATTAAGCTGAATCCCGCTTACTTTTTTTTGATTGAGTATGCCTCTCTGCAGCCAGCCAAAATAAATGATACCTCCAAAGCAGCATAAAGTCGTAGTATTCACCGAAACATTTTGAAATTTTTCACCACATACCCAAAACATTAATATAAATGTGAAATAGACCAGACACATCAGCCATATTCTTCTTGTCTGCCGCTTTTTTTCAAAATAAAAGTCCGAATACTCCGGGAGAAATCCCTCCTCCCTCCTTTTCTTTTCTATTATTTCTTTCCGGGATGCCTTTGCATTCTTTTTCTTACTGTCCTTTTTTTTCATAATCTCTCCTCATGCCCTATTATTTCGCATAACCAAAAACTCTTTTCCCATCATATCATATTTCCCTTTTTCTTTCCAAATTCTTTGCACAAATCCAGACACAATTATTGAAAAACAAAAATGACATTGCTATAATAAGGAAGAATTTTAGAATTGAATCGAGGAAAAATGCAATGGATCAATTAATTATACCAAAAGATTACCATTCCGAATTGAATCTGCATGATACGCAGATTGCCATCAAAACGGTAAAAGATTTTTTCCAGAACCTTTTGGCTCAACGTTTAAACCTTTCCCGTGTTTCCGCACCGCTTTTTGTTGACCCGCTTTCCGGGTTAAACGATGATTTAAATGGCGTGGAAAGACCTGTCACCTTCGGAATCAAAGAACAAAATGAAAAAGAAGCACAGGTTGTTCATTCTTTAGCAAAATGGAAGCGCTACGCTTTGGGAAAATACGGATTTTCCTGCGGAGAAGGTCTTTACACCGACATGAATGCTATCCGCAGAGATGAGGATACCGACAACATCCACTCTATTTTCGTAGATCAGTGGGATTGGGAAAAAATCATTCGCAAAGAAGACCGTAACGAAGCCTTCTTCAAAGAAACGGTTCGTACTGTATATCAGGTGCTGCGCAAGACAGAAAAGTATATGTCCATCCAGTATGATTACATACACGAGATTCTCCCAGAAGATATTTTCTTTATTACCGCCCAGGAATTAGAGGATATGTTCCCGGAATATACCCCAAAAGAACGCGAATACTATATCACCAAAACCAAGGGCGCGGTCTGCATCATGAAAATCGGTGATACCCTAGAATCCGGTGAGAAACACGACGGACGTGCCCCGGATTACGATGATTGGTCACTAAACGGCGACATTCTTGTTTATTACCCAGTACTAGACATCGCCCTAGAAATTTCTTCCATGGGAATCCGTGTAGACAAAAAAGCACTTCTTTCCCAGTTAGAAAAGGCAGGATGCCCGGAAAAAGCAAAACTGCCCTTCCAGAAAGCAATTTTGGATGAAAAAATTCCATACACCATCGGCGGTGGAATCGGTCAGTCCCGTATCTGTATGTTCTTTTTAAGAAAGGCACACATCGGAGAAGTACAGTCTTCTCTCTGGCCCAAAGAAATGTTAAATGAAATCGAAAAAGCAGGAATCCAGTTATTATAAAATCACCCCTCTGCACTTCATCACTTTGAGCAGAGGGGCTTTTTCTTTTCTTAATTACGACACGCTTACCCACGTGCTGCAATCACATCTCTCATATCATAAAATCCTGCCGGCTTTCCTGCCAGAAATTTTGCCGCTTCTACTGCGCCTTTTCCAAATATTGCCCTGGAATAAGCCGTATGCTTCACTTCGATTACTTCGTCCATTCCAGCAAAAATAATCTCATGCTCACCGACAATACTTCCTCCGCGGACAGCGGAAATACCGATTTCATTCTTTTCTCTCTTTTTGCGTTCCTTCGAACGGTCAAATTTATATTCACAGGTTCCATCTACCGCTTCATTCAGGCAGTCTGCCAGAGCAAGGGCTGTTCCACTCGGAGCATCCAGCTTCTGATTATGATGCTTTTCTACAATCTCCATGTCAAAACCTGCCGGAGCAAGTATTTTTACAATTTTCGGCAGAATTTCAAGCAATGTATTGACTCCAAGAGACATATTTGCCGACTTTAGGACTGCCACTTTCTTGCTGGTTTCCTCCACCTTTATTAACTGTTCCTCAGAAAGTCCTGTACTGCAAAGAACAACCGGAACCTGTTTTTCTACACAATAATCCAATAATGTATCTACTGCCTTTGCATTGGAAAAATCAATAATTGCGTCTGCTGCCACATTACAGTCAGCAATGGTAGGAAATACCGGATAATTATTGGAAATCCCATCATATGTATCGATACCTGCTACGATTTCAATATTATCATCCTGCTCAATCAGGTTTGTAATGACCTGACCCATTCTTCCATTACATCCGTGCATAATTACTTTTGTCATTTTATTCACCTTATACCTTCATATCTTTTGCAATATTTATTATCCTTCGTTATGCAAGTTTAATTCCGTAGTCTTGCATGACCTGGGCAAGTTTTGCAGCATTTTCTTCTCCCATCTCACAAAGCGGTGCACGTAAACTTCCCACATTAAGTCCCATAAGATTCATCGCTTTTTTCACCGGAATCGGATTGACCTCACTGAACAAAGCGTCAACCAACGGCAATGCCTCACGCTGCAACTCCATCGCTTTTTTCGTATCACCATCCAGATAACTTGCCACCATATCATGCACTTTCTGCGGCGCCACATTGGACCATACGGAAATCACACCAATGCCTCCGATTGCAAGAAGCGGAACCACAATTCCGTCTTCTCCGGAATACAAATCAAGCTTACCATCGGTCAAATACATGGTCTTTGAAGCCTGTGCAACATTTCCGGTGGCTTCTTTTAATCCCACAATATTCTCCACATGATTGAAAAGATACGCAGTTGTCTCCGGCAGAAGATTGCATCCGGTTCTCCCCGGCACATTATACATGATAATCGGTGTCTTTACCGCCTCCGCAATCTGGGTATAATGAGAAATCAATCCCTGCTGCGTTGCTTTATTGTAATATGGCGTAACTACAAGCAAGCCATCCACGCCGACTTCTTCCGCTTCCTTAGAAAGCTGGATTGCCGTTCTTGTACAGTTTGAGCCGGTTCCTGCCACCACCGGCACTCTGTGCTTTGTAAACTCTACTGCCGCTTTGATAACATCTGCATGTTCCTCCATGGTAAGAGTTGAGCCCTCTCCGGTTGTTCCTGCAATCACAATGCAATCGGTTCCATTGTCAATCTGGAAATTAATAATCTCCTCTAATTTTTCATAATTAACATCCAGATTTTCCTTCATTGGTGTAACAATCGCAACTCCTGCACCTTTAAAAATAGCCATAATCTTTTCCTCCTATATCTAGTATATGTTTTTCTCTTTTTCGTGTGTATAAAAAAACCGGTCCAATGGACCGGTCAAAAGATTTTACTTAAAGCTTAGCTCAAATCTTCGATAGCGCCCCATCCGTTACCAGATGACAGTCAAATGGCTCTTAACCAAGTGCCCAAGGTCTATGCTTTCAGGTGACATATCCTTTCGGCGTTCTTTCCTTTCACCAACCTTCTTCTGCGCCTGCCGCATCCGACTGGTTACTCATAAATCACGCAACCTCTATCTCTCACTATTCACTTCTTAAAATTACTATATCACTGATAAATATCCCTGTCAACCAGGCAGTTATTTCTCTGATGCGATATTATAAATCTCATCTACACAAGTACGCATTTCTTCCTTCAATACACGTCCGGTAAAAATCAAATCCACATCTTCTTCTTTTTCCTGTATCAGAAGCTTTAACTCCTCCACGGAAACAATGCCATTGTCCACCAGACCCAGTACCTCATCCAGAATCAGCATATCACACTCTCTGGTTGCAAGCACTTTTTTAGCAAAATTTATGCCATTGCGCATATTGATTTTTTCTTCTTCCTGCTCTTCTTTGGACAATTCATCATAATATCCTGTTGCTTTTTCAAAGCAAAAACATTTAATCTCCGGCTCCAGCCTCTCATAGTAGGAGCTGCTTTCCCCTTTGCCTTTTAAAAACTGGACAACATAAGCAGTCTTCCCTTCGCTTGCGGCACGCAATGCATTTCCCAGTGCGGCATTGGTCTTTCCTCTCCCCACGCCGTAATAAACCTGAACATGTCCTGTACTCAATTTTGTCCTCCTCTGCTACAAACCCTCTGCATCATATTACCAGATTTCTCTAAAATACCACAATGCGGCCAAAAAAGCAACTTTTATTCCAAAAACTCTATTTTACTGACCGAAACTTCATATGCCATTCTTTTTTCCGTTTCATCTTCATTTATCTTTTTTATGTACTCACGACTCTGAATTCTGCCCCAGAGCTGTACATGTCCGCCAACCTCAAATCCCGATGCGAATCTGGCATTTCTTCCCCAGCAGATACACGGAATATAATCGGATTTTCCGTAGGAACGGTTGACCGCGATAAGCAAATCCGCAATCTCTCTTCCCAGCGGTGTCTTGCGGTAGATTGGCGCCTTACAGATGTAACCGTCCAAAAAAATCTGATTGCTCTTTATTTCCTCATCTACTTCCTCCACAAACTCCAACTCCCGTACAAACACAGACAAAACCAGACGATTCTTCTTTTCCTCATGACGATTGTAGGAACGAAACTGACCGGTCACGTAGATTTTTTTCCCAATATAGCTTTGTTTTGTGTCTACCAGCCGCTCAGAAACCATAAGCGGTATATAATCCATAAAGTTGCTCAGCCGGTTTACCGCTATCTCTACCATGTAAAACCCCTCACCATAAACCTCGTGGCTAAATTCGAAATCGGATACGATTTCCCCCATCATTGATACCTGATTGTTTTCAAAAATTTTATCTGCCATGAATTTTTCTCCCTTCCTCTCGCCCGGCAATATACTTTGCCCGTCGGCTCATGTACATCGATGGCATATCGACTTGTATCCTGCTATATATGTATTCCATTCCCCTGCCTTTTAGAACTCCTTTTTTTCCATTTTGCTCACCCTCCTTGGAATGTTTATTAAATTATCATGATGCCCACACAAAATCTGCCCCAATTTGTCGATAACGTTTCATTTCTCTTTTCTCCCTTTCCAATCACCTGGATATTTACCGAAATTACTTGCGTAATGAGAAAAATGTGATAAAATAAAAAGGTCGGTCATTTATAGACCCCCTATTTTTGAACTGTTGTTTTTTCTTATATATAAAGAGAGAGGTACAAATTTATGAAAATGAAACGAGAGGATGTTCGTAACATTGCTATCATTGCACACGTTGACCACGGTAAAACCACACTGGTAGATGGTCTGTTAAAGCAAAGCGGTGTCTTTCGTGAAAATCAGGAAGTTCAGGAACGTGTCATGGACTCCAATGACATTGAGCGTGAAAGAGGTATCACCATTCTTTCCAAAAATACTGCTGTATACTACAAGGACACGAAAATCAACATTATTGATACCCCGGGACATGCCGATTTCGGCGGCGAGGTAGAACGTATCTTAAAAATGGTAAATGGTGTCGTTCTGCTTGTAGATGCTTTTGAGGGCGTTATGCCGCAGACCAAATTCGTGCTGATGAAAGCATTAGCTTTAGATCTTCCGGTTATCGTATGTCTAAACAAGATTGACCGCCCGGAGGCAAGACCTTCCGAAGTTGTAGATGAAGTGCTGGAATTATTTATGGATCTGGATGCTTCTGACGAACAGCTCGACTGTCCTTTCCTCTATGCTTCTGCAAGAGAAGGCTATGCATTAAAGGACTTAAACGATGAAAAGAAAGACATGACTCCATTATTTGAGACCATTGTCAATTATATTCCTGCTCCAGAGGGCGACCCGGATGCCAATACTCAGGTTTTAATCAGCACCATTGATTACAATGAATATGTGGGACGTATCGGCGTCGGCAAGATTGATAACGGTTCTCTCAAAGTAAATCAGGAGGCCGTTGTTGTAAACCATCATGAACCGGACAAAAAAGAACGTGTCCGCATCAGCAAATTGTATGAATTTGATGGTTTAAACAAAGTAGAGGTAACGGAAGCAAAAATCGGTTCCATTGTAGCGATTTCCGGTATCGCAGATATTCATATCGGAGATACCATCTGTGCCCCGGAAAATCCGGTTGCCATTCCTTTCCAGAAAATTTCCGAGCCTACGATTTCCATGAACTTTATCGTAAATGACTCTCCGCTTGCCGGACAGGAAGGTAAATTTGTAACCTCCCGTCACATCAGAGACCGTCTGTTCCGTGAATTAAATACCGACGTCTCCTTACGGGTAGAAGAAACCGAAAGTCCGGACTGCTACAAGGTTTCCGGCAGAGGCGAATTACATTTATCCGTTTTGATTGAGAATATGCGCCGAGAAGGCTATGAGTTTGCAGTCAGCAAAGCCGAAGTTCTCTACAAGACCGATGAAAATGGTAAGAAACTTGAGCCTATGGAAATTGCTTATGTCGATGTTCCGGACGACTTTACCGGAGCTGTTATTCAAAAGCTAAGCCAGAGAAAAGGTGAGCTGCAGAATATGGGCCCAATTAGCGGCGGCTACACACGTATCCAGTTCCGCATCCCATCCCGTGGACTTATTGGTTACCGTGGTGAATTTTTGACTGACACCAAGGGAAATGGTATCATCAATACCATCTTCGACGGTTATGATGCTTACCGTGGAGATATCGAATATCGTCCGACCGGTTCCCTCATCGCCTTCGAGACTGGCGAATCCGTAACCTACGGTCTGTTCGCCGCACAGGATCGCGGTACTTTATTTATCGGACCGGGTGAAAAAGTTTACGCTGGAATGGTTATTGGTCAAAGCTCCCGTGCTGAGGATATCGAAATCAACGTATGTAAGAAAAAACATCTTACCAATACACGTTCTTCTTCCGCAGATGAGGCGCTGACTTTAGTTCCACCACGGATTTTAAGCTTAGAGCAGGCAATCGATTTTATCGATACCGATGAGCTTCTTGAAGTAACTCCGGAAAACCTGCGTATCCGTAAAAGAATTTTAGACCCGACCCTCCGCAAGAGAGCCGGCTTTAAGAAAAATGCATAAAAACAGATACGCCGGACAGAAGAAAATTTCTGCCCGGCGTTTTTTTGTTACCAATTTATTTTTTGCGATTTTGATGCGAACTAAAAACTCAGTCCTTCTGCATCCAGTTTTTCCACAATCTGCTCCACTTCATTCATGTCAGCAATCAATCCCTTAGAATACTCCTCTGCCTCACGATAAACACTTCTCGCCTTATCATAATCCTCTCTGTAAATTGCCTGAATCACTTCGCTGCCAAAACTGTGGAACTTTTTATGCTTCTCGCGAATTCCGTTCCAGACCGCCTTTACCTTTTCATTTTGCGGAATCATTGCATAATAGAAATGTCCGAACCCACACTTGGTGTCATCCAATTGCAGCGGATAAACCATTTCGTCCGTCACCATTCTCTTTAAATTGGAAAGCCAGGTTTCATGCGCTGTGATTGCTTTTTTCATGTAACCTGCGAACATCTGATTTTCCATCACATAAAACGCATCTAATCCCATCTTTCCCATAAGCTTTGCCGCATCATCCAAATCTTTCTCAATCGCGGTCACCGGATCGGTGGCTTTCTTTAACTCTGCACCAATAGATAACAAATCCTGCGTTTCCGTTTGCAAATTCTCACATTGCTTCTTAATATATCCTGCCTGATTTTCCAATTCGTCCATCGAACTTGAGATTTCTTCGCTGACTGCTGCCAGAGAACTCACAGAATCCGTAATCGTTCCGACACTTTTCTGATTCTCGTCATTAATCTCCCATACCGCATTAATCTTCTCGTCCATATCACTCAATGCCTCTACTGCAGCATTGGCACTGTCTGCACTCTTTCCTGATGCCTCTTTAATGGCATTCACAAATTCTCCCATGTTGGCAGTCAGTTTCTGAGTTTCCTCTGCAAGCTGCCGGATTTCTTCTGCGACGACTGCAAAGCCCTTTCCTGCTTCGCCTGCCCTTGCTGCCTCAATTGATGCATTTAATGCCAACAGATTGGTCTGACCGGAAATAGAATTGATTCCTGCAATGACCTCATTCATATGATTTAACACATCAATAAGATTTTCCATATTCTGCTTCATCTCTTTGGACTCCGTCATTGTCTTCTGGGAAAGATCTCTGATTTCTGTAAGCTGGCGCTGTCCTTCTTCAATATTTTTATAAATAGCTGTCGTTTCTTCTGAGGCAGTCAAAATAGTATTCGTAAGATCTTCATGCTGACCTGATACCTCCTCCGCCACATGGGATGTCTCGGTTGCTGCCTGCACAATCTCATCCGTAGATTCTGCAACCGAATTGGATATATCCCCCATATGATCCGTATGATGCACCAACGCAAGATCCAGGGAACTGATCTGCATTACCGCAGACAAATCTTTCGCCATTACTTCTTCAAATTGTTTTCTTCCTTTAGAGAGCCGTTCATACATTTGCCCGATCTCCGGCTCCGCCTTCGTGTAATCTGCATTCCGTAAAGCTGCTACTGCCTGTAAGCATGTTTTGTCTGATTTGTTTTTCCCAAATACCATTTTATCTACCCCAATCTGTATTTTTTTAGTTTATACACTCATTTTGCGCTCTGCATGGTATAAAGTCAATCATTTTTTGTTATATTTTTACCGTCTTCTTCTTTCATATCATAACAACGCTCCCATTCCTTTGTTCCCTCAATTTTATGCACCTCAGACTGGTTTTTCAGCAGAAATCTGGTCAGGTCATAGCAACTAATCCAGATTTCATTATTTCCATCTTTCTGAGACTCGTCAAAAATCAGTTCCATACCGAAATGCAAATGCACCTCATCGATGTTATTCACGTTTTCCGTAGTACTATAGCCTGTATGCCCCATATAGCCGATGACATCCCCTGCCGTCACCTTACTGCCTTCTTTCAATGTTTTGACATAAGGATAATCCTGCCGCAGATGGGCATAGTAGTAGTATCGCTTGTGGTCAAAGCTGCGAATGCCGATACGCCAGCCACCATACTGATTCCAGCCAAGCGCCTCGACATAGCCGGACTCGACTGCCACGACGGGCGTACCAATCTGCCCCATCATGTCATGTCCCAAATGCTCCCGCTTAAAGCCATAGCTTCGCGACACTCCAAAATCATCATAATCCCGGTATTCAAATCCCTTTGCAATCGGCGAAAAGGCCTTCAGACCGTATTTCTCCACGTATTTCACAGAGCCGTCCTCTTTTGGCTCCTCAATACGATACTTCCCCACAAAGCCGCCAAGCACCGCCGTGTAAGCATCATGATAATAGGAATAATATTTTAGTCCATCCGCTTCCTTTTTTACAGTTGTCGTTCCATCTGCCAGTTCTCCCGCCAATTCATCCATATCCGCCACTGCGCTCTCCCCAAACTCCCCACCGGTCTTCGATGCTTCCAGTGCCAGAAGTTCAATCCAGTTAATATGTACCTTTTTCCCATAGGTATCCACATCCCAGTCATAGGCTTTGCACAGCGCTTCGTAAGTAACATTAAAATCTACCCATTTAATATAATCCTTTCCATTCTCCGACTCATTCTCTATTGTCGGTACTGTCCGGCTATACATATAGTTTCTTCCGGCCGCCACGCACAAAATAATAGCTATCGTTATGGCCTCTGCAAGAATGCCGGCTTTTATTCTTCCTGACTTTTCCATTAAAGCTCTCCACAAAACCTGTTTCCGGTCTTACTTAATATCTATGTAGATGGCCTGTACCTTATCCTTCACTTTTATCTGTCATTGGCAATTTCACGATAAAATCTGTTTTTTCTGAATTACTTTTAACACAAATTGTTCCCTTATGCAAAGCCACAATGGTCTGCACCACTGCCAAGCCGATACCGCTTCCTTCTTTTTCACTTTCACCTTTCTTAGTTTGATAGAAACGCATAAAAATCTTTTCCTGATCACGGCCTGCAATCGGCTCTCCGTCATTGTATACATGAAAAACAATTTCTTCATTCATACTTTCTTCTATAGTAACCATTATATAATGTGCTCCTTTTGCATATTTCAATGCATTTCCAATCAAATTCTCAAAAACTCGAACCATCAACTGGGCATCCACATTTGCTATCTTATGTACACTCGCACATTCAACTCCATAGCTCAACTTTCTTTTTTCCAACTCCGGCATAAATCCTAAAAAGACCTGACTTACCAACTCCTCCATATTCACCTTTTCTTTATGAAGTTTCATATCCGGATCGTTTAGTTTAGAAAGTTCAAATAGTTGCTGAATCAATTCTTTTAATTGCCTTGATTTATCAAAAGCAACCTGACTATAGTGTGCAAGTGTGTCCTCATCATCATATTTTTTACTGCAAATCAATTCTAAGTATCCCATAACAGACATCAATGGTGTTTTTAAATCGTGGGATAAATTAGTAATCAAATTGTACTTCTGCCTATCCCATTCATGTTCTTTTTCTATAAATATCTTTAAATCCCCCGCCATTTCATTAATCCCATCTGCGAGTATTGCCAATTCATTATGTTGTCTGACGGGAACCTGGATTTCCAAATTTCCCTCTGCTATTCTTCCCACATACTCTGTAATTTCGCCTATATAATCTGTCAACGTATTCATTCGTTTCATAAAAATAAGCAAAAAATAAACAAGAAAAATGACTATTGTCAGTAATAAAATCCCCCCCATTAAACCCGGGCTTTGATTGCAGGTATTTAAAAAACAATCATAAGCTGCTTTTGAAATAATATGTAAACTTCCAAAGCATACTATAAAAGTAAAAATGGTCAAAATAAAAGCCAGGATGCTTCCCATTACCAGTTGTTTTACCACATAAATCTTAATACTTGTCTGCTTCAATTTTGTACCCCACCCCCCAAACTGTTTCAATAATCACAGGTTGTTTTGGATTTTCTTCTATTTTTTCACGCAAACGCCACATATGTGCCATCACAGTATTATTACCCTCATAATATTTTTCTTTCCAAAGCACCCGATAAATTTCCTCCGAACTATATACTTTTCCCCTATTTTCTGCCAAAAGCAACAATATATCATATTCCGTAGGCGTCAGTTTTACTTCATCACCAAACCGAAACACCTGATGCCGTTCCTTGTCAATTTTTAGATGTTTTACTATAATCTGGGTACAGGTCTGCTCCTTAGGCTCACTGTAATAAGCCGCACGTCTAAGCTGTGATTTAACCCTTGCCACAAGTTCTAATGGGGAAAAAGGCTTCACCATATAATCGTCTGCCCCGGCTTGTAATCCCGCAATTTTATCCATCTCCTGCCCTTTTGCACTTACCATAATTACCGGTATCTTTTCTGTCTCTCTCATTTTTTTACATACTTTTACGCCATCTAATCCCGGCATCATAACATCCAAAATCAAGAGATCTATATTCTCCTCTGCAAGTAGCCGAAGCGCCATTTTTCCATCATAAGCCTTGAAAACCTCATATCCAGCCTCCTTTAAATAAAGTTCTTCCAATTCTACAATTTCTTTTTCATCATCTGCCACCAGTATTTTCAATCCAACACCACCTTACAATTAGCTGATTCTCCACCCCATAAGCTGACAATATCCCATAAGTCCGATATAAAGCAAACTAATAATGCACACTCCCAGTTGATATACAAAATCTCTTGCTGTGATATAATGTTTACACTTTTGCCACATACACTTAGGTAATCTAATAATAACCCATACGCTACCAATCAAAAGCATGGTCAAACATATCTTTAACCCATCCACCAAATGATAATCGTACTGTATAACCATCACAGATATAAACGCCACTGTTCCCCAAAAACCAAACAGCATACATGCCCCGCTTAGTATATTTCCGGTTTCAAATCCATACCATTTTTTCTTTTTTAATAATATTCTTATATTTACAACCAAGTCAATCACATATACTAAAAAACTACTGATTATTATGAACCACAGTACTTCCTTTCTCTCATATTCATGGATTTTCACAGACGCATTATGGCTAACCTCATTATAACCATAACTGATTGTTCCGTCTTCTTCACGCCTGAAAGCATAATACCCCTTACCATCTTCCCGAATAAATCGGTCATTTCCAATCGGTATTAAATGTGTAACATTTCTTTCTTTTTTTTCATCATATTCTTTCAGCCAGAGCTGCCCCTTCTCATCCAATTCTACTTTTGTATCTGTTGTAGAATCAAAAAGAATACAAACTTTCATCAGAGTACTTTGGGAAACTCCATCATAATTACGGTAAACCCCTGTATATTCCTTTAAATTATCCACTTCTTTACCTTCTACACTTTGCTGCGCGCGTGGCAGAAACTGTTCCAAAAACTCCTCCTCAAAGCAAAATGGCAACGGTTTAAACGTATTTACAGAAAGATAAATGCCTACATTCGCTTCAGGAATCATTAAAACTGTTGACATATAGCCCGGCAACGCTCCTTCATGCTTTAGAATCAAATGTCCATTTCGTTCTTCTCGAATAAATCCATAGCCCATGCCAGCTAAAATGTCATCATTGGCAAATCTTTTTTTCTCCATAAGATCAACCGTTTCTTCTTGTAAAATTCTTTGTTCTCCATAACTGCCTTTTGCTAAATATGCATTTAGAAAATGTGACATATCTTCTGCCGTACTGATAATCGAACCCGATCCCAATGCATACTGATATGCAAACGGTGCCTCTTTGAAACTTTCCCCCTCTATCTCATAGCCTTGGCTCATATTCTCATCATCAATTGCAACCGTTGTGTGATGCATAGAAAGTGGCTCTAGTATATTTTCCTGCACAAACTGCGCATAAGATTGACCGCTTTTTCTTTCTATAATATACCCTAATAAATTATACCCCGCATTCGAATAACGACTGACTTTGTCTGGTTCTTCCACTACATTTAAATGATGGGTTCTAAAATATGTATCCTGTGGCTGAATCGCTTTTTTATCTGTGGTTCCAACAAAAAGTTCGCTGCCCTCGTCCAATCCGCTGCTATGTGTAAGAAGATTACTGCAAGTCACTTTCCTTGTATAAGGATTCTCTATTACAAGGTCACCTATCTGATTTTGTACATCTTCATCCAAGTCTATCTGACCTCTTTCGTATAGCTGCATAATCGCAGTTGCCGTAAATAATTTACTTACAGAGGCAATCGGAAAGGTTGTTATATCTGGGTCAACCGGCGTTTCATTTGCTATATCACTAAAACCATACCCCTTTTTTAAAACTTCGTGTCCATCTTTTACCACAACGATTACCGCACCCGCTATTTTTTGCTCCCTCATCTCATCTTCCATATAATTATCCACAAATGTCTGTAGCCTTTCCTCCGTAAAAACAGACGCAATCTCCTGTTTACTGTTACTATCCACTACCTGCTTATTTTCAGCTGCAAAAATCACTTGTGGGAAAAAGCTCCACGTTGCCAGCAGAAAGCAACACACTCTAAAAACAACTTTTCTTCTCTGTTTTTTCAACATATGATTTCCCTCCTCTTTTCTGATAGAGCAATCATACCTCTTTTCCTTTCCGTATTTTTAACTTTTTTCTAACGATTTTCACAAAAAAAACTCCCTCTTAAGCAGACAGATTTTTATTTCACCTGTCTCTCAAGAGGGAGCATATTCGATATTTTCTTTTTATAATTTCTTAATTCTCTCCAATGCTGCCACAGTATTTTCGTAGCTTCCAAATGCAGTCAGTCTAAAATAGCCTTCTCCACTCGGTCCGAAACCACAGCCCGGTGTTCCGACTACATTTGCTTTCTCTAAAAGATAATCAAAGAACTCCCATGACGTCATCTGATCCGGTGTCTTTAACCAGATGTACGGTGCATTAACTCCGCCATACACTTCATATCCGGCATCCTTTAAACCTTCTTTGATTGTCTTTGCATTCTTCATGTAATAACCAACCTGCTCCTTTAACTGAGCCTTTCCTGCTTCAGAATAAACAGCTTCTCCTGCTCTCTGTACGATGTACGGTGCTCCGTTAAATTTTGTACCATGACGGCGCGCCCACATATCGCGCAAAGATACGTCTCCACACTTTAATTCCTTTGGAACTACTGTATATCCAAGACGTACTCCGGTAAATCCGGCATTTTTAGAAAAACTCTTTAACTCGATGGCACAAGTCTTCGCACCCTCACATTCATAAATGGAATGTGCTACATTATCTTCGGAAATATATGCCTCATAAGCCCCATCATAGATAATGACTGCGCCAACTTTGTTTGCATAATCTACCCACTCCTGAAGCTGTGATTTCGTAATCGTCGTTCCAGTCGGGTTGTTCGGGAGGCAAAGATAAATCATATCTGGTGTTTCCTTCGGAAATTCCGGTACGAAATTGTTCTCTCTGGTGCACGGCATATAAATCACATTGCTCCACATCTGTGCATTCGCATCATAAGTTCCGCATCTTCCCGCCATAACATTGGAATCCACATATACCGGATAAACCGGGTCACATACCGCGATGCGGTTATTCTGTGAAAAAATTTCCTGAATGTTTCCGGAATCACTTTTTGCACCGTCTGATACGAAAATCTCGTCTGCTGCAATATCACAGCCTCTTGCCTTATAATCATTCTCTACAATGGCATTACGCAAAAAATCATAGCCAAGATCCGGCGCATAGCCACGGAAAGTCTCTGCCTTACTCATCTCATCCACAGCGCCATGCAATGCTTCAATAATTGCCGGTGCAAGCGGCTGTGTCACATCACCAATACCCAGGCGGATTATTTCTGCGCCCTGATTTGCCTCGGAAAATGCCTTTACCTTCTTTGCGATATCACTAAACAGGTAGCTTCCCGGTAATTTCTGATAGTTGTCATTAATCTGATACATAATCTGTAACTGCCCCTTTCCAAAACTGTTTATTGTTATATGTTTTTTTGCTTTTCCTACTTTGTTGCTAAGGTTTTTAGTATTCCTTATTGGTACTACTATCTTTTCGTAGTATAGCAAAAAAGAAGTACCTTGTAAAGTACTTCTTTTTGAGAAAATCTCTTATTTATCTTCCCGTCATAAGCCGAATCAGACTGACTAAATTCTATGTTTCCGATACTTATCAAAGAGGTGAATTTTTTCCATATCAAAAGTTATTCTGATGGTATCCCCTCTCCGGACATCCGTATTGGCAGATACCCTTACGCATACTTTTTGCCCGGCATAGGTAAGATATAAATATGCGTAATCTCCCAGCATTTCATATACTTCTACCCTACTTTCCAGTTGTCCATCCGTTGCCAGCTTAATATCCTCTGCGCGCACTCCTACCATAAGATCCTGATTGATATAATCCCCCCTTCTAAGCTTTTCTGCCATTTGTGCCGGCAACGGCAACAAAGCCTTCCCAACCCGTATATGCAACACACCATTTACCGGAACACAGGCCCCGTCAAAAATATTCATTGGCGGCATTCCGATAAATCCTGCCACAAACAGATTATCCGGGTGCTCATAAAGTTCCTTCGGTGTCGCAACCTGTTGGATTTCTCCATCTTTTAAAACTACAATTTTCGTACCCAGAGTCATAGCCTCTACCTGATCATGTGTCACATAAATAAAGGTACTGTCTGATTCCTGATAAAGAGAAGAAATCTCTGCCCTCATCTGATTCCTGAGCTTTGCATCAAGATTAGATAATGGCTCATCCATCAGAAACACCTTGGGATTCCTTACAATAGCACGTCCCATTGCCACACGCTGCTTTTGTCCACCGGACAGTTCCTTCGGCTTGCGGTCCAGTACTTCTGAAAGTCCCAGTTTCTCTGCCACTTCGCCTACCTTTTTCTTTATTTCTGCCTTAGGAACCCTTTTTAGCTTCATACTGTAGGCAATATTATCATAAACAGACATATGGTGATACAGCGCATAATTTTGAAATACCATTGCCATATCACGGTCGCAGGATGGCACCTCATTCATACGTTTTCCATCTATGATAAGCTCTCCATCTGAAATGGTTTCCAATCCTGCAATCATTCGAAGTGTAGTAGATTTCCCACATCCCGAAGGACCTACAAAGATTACAAATTCCTTATCCTTAATCTCCAGATTGAAATCTTTTACCGCTGTTACTCCATCTTCAAATTTCTTATACATATGCTTTAACTGAATCTCTGCCACAGTATTTCCTCCTTATCAAATCCGATCCAATAATCCGGGTAATTCATGGATTGACGCAATCACATAGTCTGCCTCACTTCCGAAGTCCGCTTTCTCACTGACACCGCTTAAAACTCCAATTGCAATCCCTCCGTTTTTTCTTGCAAAAATCATATCATTATAGGTATCTCCTACTACTGCAATTTCCTCCGGTTTTAAAGAAAACTGTTCTGCAAACTCTAAAAACATTTCCTTATCCGGCTTTGGCTTTCGATGTCCGTCATCCGCACCGATGTAGTCAAAAAATTTCTTTACTCCAATGGCAGTCAAACAATTTTCCGCAGAAATCTCTGTATCCGCGGTAGCCAGACCTATTACAATATTCCGGGATTTTAAGTTCTCCATTAACGCATTCATGTCGGTAAACAAATGAAATTTTGCATCCCTCCCGGTTACATTTTCGTTGAAAAGTTCTTCCAACTGCTTCCTGGCTTCTGATACAGAAACCCTTTTTCCTTTTTGTTCAAGAGCCGCACTGACATCTTCTGCAATTTCGCCATAGGATTTATAGGCAAGTGCTCCCTTCGGGTCTACCTCTCCACAATTTATTCCGATGGTCTCAAGCAGATGTTGTACCAGTTCTTTAGAAGCTTCTATTCCATTTTTTTGCAAAAATACCGGTATAACTGCTGTCGCCGCCTGAAGCCAGAGAGAAAAAAAATCCACAAGGGTTCCATCTTTATCAAACAATATTCCTTTTATCATGCTCGTTTTCTCCCATTTTCTCCCATATTTCTTCTACGGTACGGTAAACAGAATCCACTGCGCCACAGTAAACAGGATTTACATATCCTAAAAATGCTCCCTGCCGATGTCTCACTTCAAGCCTGAGCCAGTTCCATAATTGACTATCCAGCTCTATTTCTTCTTTTATATAATAATCTCCCGATGATTTCTCATACACCTCTATCGGTAGTTTCTCTCCGTTTTTCACCAAAAAAACTTCTGGTATTTCCTTAAGCCCCGCAATTGTTGCTTCATAAGTAAGAACTGTATTTTCTCCATTATCTGCAATCTCGTCTCCTGGAAGATATTGCTTTTCTTCTACTGTAATCTTTGGAATGACCCTGCAGAATCTGGTCACACACATATGCCCATTTCGTACCTGTTCCATCAGTTTTTTTGGCGATAACCCTTCACAGAATACATAAGTACCAGGATCCCCCGCAATCGATGGAAATTCTGCTCCTTCATACCGTTCTTCAATCAGATTGTGAGAATCACTTCCTCCCACTCCCCAAATTTTATGCCCATCCTTCCAAAGCTCATCCAAAAAACGGATTGCCTGGTCATTGGAAAACGGCGCATCCGGATAAGTTGGATCATTAACAATTTCCACACACTGAAAATCACAAAGCCTTGTTTTTCCATATCTCCACTTCCAGATTGTGAGAAAAGGATGATTCAGGCTGACAATCCAGCCCTTTTCATTTGCTTCTTTTATGGTTTCTTCCACATATTGTTCCATTTGAAGAGTACCATTGCTTTTTACAATATCGAACAGTTTTTCCGGCATTTCCGTTATGCCAAACAGATTGAAATGCCCTCTATCTGTCGTTATTTCAATTCCTGGCAAAATGCAAAGCTTTGTATCACACCAACCGGTATGCATCAAATTGTGTTCCGTAGGCACATAAAAGTCCATTTCCATATCCTTTGCCTTTTTCATGGCATTCCTTATGGTTTCCTTTCCATCGGATAATCTGGTATGGGTATGAAAATCTCCCTTATACCACTTTGCTTCCGGCTGATATAGCAAGCTCCAGTCATACTTTTCCGGCGATATGCGAACGCTGCCATCCTCTACCCATATCTGGTTTCCAATCGGCTCTGTGATTTCAGAGCTTTCATCCGTCACTGTCACTTCAAGCACAACCGTTTTGTCTCCCAAACGCTGCTCTACATATTCCGTAAAAATGCCAAGCCCAATTTTCCATTCTCCCGGAGCAATGTTTCCCGGCACTCCACCGATTGCCGTATGAACTCCGTCTGTCCCTACTGCCAGCTTTTGTTCCCCATAGCCTAAAAGCTTCTGAAGCCGTATTGCCCCAATCTCATCTCTTAAAATGACAAATCCCATATAACGGCATTCTTCTGGCACTTTGATATCTAAATATAAGGTTTTTAGTTCATGAGGAATCACAAAGGATTCCTCATGAAACTTGTCCGTTTCCCGGCTGATTGTAAAGTTGATTATTTCTCTCATATTACGTTTTCTCTATTCACTGATGCTGTCCAATGCTTCCTGTGCTGTCTTTTGTGCCTCATCCAATGCTTCCTGTGCAGGAACATTTTCCAGCTCTACCTTGTCTGCTGCAATGCTTAACGCATCAAAAATCTTTCCTCCGGTCGGGTCAATTAAAGCAGGCGTTCCATGAGATGCCTGAGAAATCGGTACTAATGCCTGTGGATTTTCTTCCGTATACTCCTTGAATTCCTCTACCTCAAGTGTGGACTGACGTACTGCCACATAACCGGTTGCCATAGACCATTCTGCCTGATTCTCCGGTGAAGTAAAATATTTCATAAACTCGTATACACCTTCTTTTTCCTCATCACTGGAATTCTCCAGCATAACAAGCTGCAAAGCATCTGCGGTCGGTGCAGATGGATTGTCATTAAATCCAGGCTGTTCCATTGCTGCTACAATGCTAAAATCGAGATCTGCCTGATCTCCGGAAGAACCGGTATATCCGCCTGCTTTATTCTGAAGTACATCATCAATGGTAGTATACCAGTATTCCCAACCCTGTCCGCCGGAATTTACCTTCATAATCTTGTCATCATGAATCCACTGGCGGAAGGATTCCCATACTTCCACCCACTCCTGAGAGTTGATCATAACAGTCTTTCCGTCCTCACTTAAGAGAGATGCCCCGTTGCTTAAGGCTGCATCTACCAGATTCGCACTTCCCCACATTGGTTCCCATCCAATAAAAGAACCGTCCTCACTTGTCATTGCTTTTGCCGCTTCTGCCAGATCCTGCCATGTCTTGATAGATTCCGGGTCAATTCCTGCATTTTCAAATGCCGCTATATTGTAATAAAATACCTGTGTGGTTCCATAAGCCGGCAATGCAAATACTTTGCCATTCTCATCCACACCCTGATCATAAAATACGCTTAAGTAATCATCCTTCTGAAAATCAGAATCCCCATCTATGAATCCGCTCAGATCCGATACCAGATTTTTTTCGGACAGATTTCTTGACTTATCCGTATCCAACAGTGCCATATCCGGTGCATTTTTTCCGGCAATTCCTGCCTGAAGCTTTTCATATGTTTCCGTATAATCTGCCTGAGTAGTTGTTACGATTTCATATTTGTCCTGAGATGCATTGAAGTCATCTACAATATCCTGAAATACGGTTACTGCGGTTTTTCCGCCGGAATACCAGAAATCAATCTGGATCTTCCCATCTGCTGTCTTTGTCACTTCGTCTGACCCCTTGCTTCCACATCCCGCAAGCAGTCCTGCAACCATTGTCATTCCCAACAATGCTGCTAATAATCTTTTCTTCATGTTTTTCTCTCCTTGTTTTTGTTATAATTTCTATTCTATATAAAAGGGATTTTACCCCTTCATACCGGTATCTCCTCCAATTCCGTTGATAAACCATTTCTGGGTAAATGCAAACAGAATCAGTAATGGTAATACAATCAAAGTACTTCCCGCCATGACAAGAGGCCATTCTGTTCCATAAGCGCCTCCTTCAATAAAAAACTTCCGGAGTCCCTGGGACACCATCATTTTTTCATCGGAATCCGTAATCAGGGAAGGCCACATATAGCTGTTGTAACAGGTAATAAAATTCATAAGTCCAAACGTAATAAACGAGGACTTTGTCATAGGACATACCACCCGCCATAGAATTTTCCATTGGGAAGCCCCATCAATCCTTGCCGCCTCGATTACTCCCACGGGTACCTGCATAAATGCCTGCCGAAGCAGAAAGATTCCAAAAATACTGACACAGTTAGATAGAATCAACCCTGTAAAGCTGTTTAACAAATTAAGATTTGCAAGAATAATGTAGCTTGGAATATAGGTCGCTGCCGTTGGCAGCATATAGGTTCCCATAATAATAGCAAATAATATCTTTCTCCCCTTAAATTCCATAAACACAATGGCATAAGCAATCATGGCTGCTGTCACAATCTGAATTGCCAACGTAAGAACCGATACAAACAAACTGTTCCATACGTACTTCAACAAGGGCGAATGAAAAATAACCTCGTAAAAATTATTCCATTGAAATTCTGCCGGAAAGAACTTTGATACATCCATAATCTCTGCTTTTGTCTTCAATGCACTGAGTACCATCCAGAAAAAAGGAAATGCTGTGAATACACTGAAAATGAAAAGCAACAGCGCCTTTCCCACCTTTTCCAATCCAATTTTTATCTTCATATCGTTTTCGCCTCCTCTTTAGTAATGCACCCATTTCTTAGATCCGGTGAACTGAACCACGGACAACAGTACCGTAATCAGAATCAATACAATTGCTACTGCGGTGGCCTGTCCCATATTAAATTCTTCAAATCCCAACTGATAATACATATAGAGCAGTGTTCTGGTGCTGCCGGAAGGGCCGCCCTGGGTTAAAATCTGAATCTGGTCATATGCCTGAAGCGAATTGACCATGGTAATAATCATCAAAAAGAAGGTTGTGGGCGAAATACACGGAATCGTCACATCCCGAAATCTCTGCCAGCTCTTTGCCCCATCCATTCCGCTTGCTTCGAAGAGTTCTCTTGGTACCTTTTCCAATGCAGACAAATAAAATATCATGGCATATCCAAGGCTTTTCCAAACGGTTACAATAATCACTGAAAGCATTGCCGTATCAGAACTCTTAATCCATTGAAGTCCCGGCAATCCAAAAAAATTCAGTATAACATTGGCAATGCCGGAACCTGGATCATATATCCATGTCCAGACAATAGAAACCGCGACGGTTGGTGTAATCCACGGAGAAAAAAGAATGAACTTGATAATTCCACTTCCTTTAAAGGATTTCTGTAGCAGCAATGCCAACAATAAACCAAGCACAATGGTTGGAAGCAATGTTCCAAGCGTAAACACTATCGTATTCCATAAAGCGTCATAGAAACGCTGATCCTTAAATAATGCCTTAAAATTATCAAAAAACACAAAATTATAGGTAGGTGACATATAATCCCAGTCTGTAAAACTGATGTATATGGACTTAAAAATTGGATAAATCCAAAATACAATCAAAGGGATCAGTGCCGGAATCACAAAAAGCCACGCACTGCTTACTTTCCTTAAATTCAGTTTCTTTTTCATCTTTTATCCTTCCTTTGTTTTTCTATCTGTAAAGTAATTTTATAAATGAGAAGCATACATGCCGCCGTTGCCGGAAAAGCAAACCATACTCCATTGATTCCCCCAAATACCGGAAACAGATATAACAATACCGGTGCTACCAGAAAGCTTTCGATATAAGTGAGAAAAACCGCCTTTTTCGTCTGCATGGTGGCATTTAGGTATGCCGTATTGAACTTTACAAATCCAAGCAGAAGAAATGCCATTGCACTTATTCTCATTCCGTTTCCAAAATACCGCAGCGCCTCACCGGATAGTCCGAACCACACTCCTATATAGGAAGCTAAGAATACTGTTACAAGTGTTGCACCCCCTCCGATGATCCCGGCAAGAAAATAGGCCGTTTTCTGAATTTGTCTTACTTCTGCTGTTTTTCCTGCCCCATGGTAATAACTCATCAACGGCTGCGTTCCGTCTCCTATTCCGGATAACATATACTGTACCGGAAAAGTAATATAAGATATCACTGCGTAACAAGCTACTGCCTCCTCACCTCCGTGTGAAAGGCACTGCCAATTGGTAAAAATCAGTGTAATCGACGGTGCAATGGACATTCCGAATGCTGTAATTCCTGTTTGTATTGTTCTGCAGGATAACTTTCCCTCAAGATAAGGCTTCACCTTTTGCTTTCTGCACAAGAAAAACAAGCTGATGCAGACCACAATTCCCTGGGCAATTACTGTTCCATAAGCAGCTCCCCGAATGCCGAGTTCCTGCTCAAACATCAGATAGTAATTCACACAGACATTTACCAAAAGCCCCGTAACCATACTTATCATGGCGGCTACGGACATATTTACATTTCTGAGAATTGGAAGCATACCGGTTCCCAATACCTGAAGAATACTGCCCTTTACTATAATCGCACTGTATTTTTCTGCTTCCTCATACACTGTATGCTGTGCGCCTAATATTCGTAATATCTCCTGATAACACGCCAGAAACATAACTGTAATGGCCACACCTGCCACCGCCAGCAGAGTAACGGTATTATTTCCTGTCTGTCTGCTTTCCTCCCATTTTCCCTGCCCTCTGAAATGAGAAATCAGAACACTGCCACCGGCGCCAATCCCGATTCCTATTGCTGTAATCACTGCTGTAACCGGCCATGCAATATTTATTGCTGCCAATCCGGTATCCCCGGTGGCTCTTCCGATAAACAGACCATCCACTACACTATACATTCCGGATAACGTCAGAGAAACAATCGTCGGTAAGGAATCTTTTAAGATTTTCTTCAGCATAACTGTTCCTCCCCGTTGCTTTCGTTTTCACGCATTGCATCATAGCACGCTTTTTTTTCACCAACAATCAAATTCAGGTAAAATTTAAGTAAACAAATTTTGCAAAAAACGCAAAAAAATCGGAGCACTGCTCCGGTTTTTCTTCTTACTGTTCTTTATTCCATTCTCTTTGCACGCTCCGAAATATCCTCCTCAAATTCCCTGGTGGATCTGCTAAGCTGTTCCTCAAATCTTTCCATGTCGCTTTCCATGATTGCTGCACAAAGCGTATCTACAAAAGCAATCTGTGAAATACGGGACGCAATCCATCTGCTGACCTCGTGAGCATATATAGTAGGAGTTACAAATACATAATCCGCACATTCTGCCAGGGTGGACTCTCCGTCTCCAGTCACCGCTACCGTGACTGCCCCACACTGTTTTGCCGCCTTTAATGCCTCAATAACCGCTATCGTCTCTCCGGAAATGGAAAAACTCACTGCTACATCCTTTTCTCCCAAATGTCCTGCACTGATTTTTTGGAAAAACAAATCCGAATAATTCCTGCTGGTAAGTCCCAAATGCAGAAGCCTTCCAGAAAGCTCCGCTGCTGCATTGGCAGAATTGTCTGTTCCATAAACATCTATGATTTTTGCTCTTTTCATGATTTTTACTACCTGGTTTAACTGATTCATATCCAGATGTCCTGCCATGTCTGCTATCATCTGAATATCATCCCGAATAATCTGAAGAACTCCACTTTCTTTGAATCCTTCCCGTCTTCCTCTGGAGTCTTCTGCTAATCCCAACACTGCGTTTTCTTTCTTCCGCCCCATACTTTTCCAAACATCATGCTGGAAAGAAGACCAGCTTTCATATCCACATTTTTTTAGCATACGCAATATCGTCGGCTGTCCTACATCCGCTCCCTTTGCACATTCCCGGATTGTCATCGTTCCCGCACAATCTTCCTGCTGCAGCAAATAGTCTGCTGCCTGCTGCTGTCTCCTGCTGAATTTTGGATAGTGCACTTTCAATTCAATCTTCCACATATTCCCACTCTCTTTCGTAGCATTGCTCCGCTTTTTTGTGTTTTATTATAGCAAAACAAATTTTACAAATCAAAGATATTTACAAAAATTTTACGTTTCATATTATCGATTATAGGCAAAAAATAAGGAACGATTATCACACCGTTCCCTATTCTTACCTTATTAAATTAGCCATCCATCAGACTTATAATCATCTGGGCTGTCTCCACCATATCCGTTCCGTTGTTCATACTCCGCTTCTGGATATAGCGGTGTGCTTCTTCCTCCGACAGATTATTACGGCTCATAAGTACCGACTTTGCCTCACGGATAATGCTCTTTTCCGCCTCGGTTCTCTGCTTTGGCTGGGAACGCATCTTTTTCCGTTTCCGCGCAATCGTATACTCCATCATATCCACAGTCTGCACCAATTCATGCACTTTAAGCGGCATAGACAGGCAGACAATATCCGAAACTACTCTTTCGCTGCAGACCGTGGGAGACGCAACTAAAAGCATTTGGAACTGTGGGGGAAGATATTCATATAGTTCCTGATACATCATATCAACAAAATGGTGACTGCAGATGACAATGCCGCTCTCCAACGCATTGGCACTCTGTAAAGTCTGTGCCCCTGTCGTACAGACAGAGGCGACTTCATATCCGCTTTTCACCAGAATATTCTTTATACTTTTCGCATTTTCCACTTTCGGGAAAGCAACAATTACATTACTCACAGCGCCTCACCTTGACAAAATCAGATTTTATAGAGATACTCGTCAATTTCCCAGCCTGTTACCTGGGAACGGTAAGCGTTCCAGTCCGCTCTTTTTGCTTCAATATATTTCTCTGTAATATGTTCTCCCAAAACATTTTTGACAAACGCATCCTTTTCCAATTCCTCAACAGCTTCCTCCAGATCAGAAGGCAGGGATTCAATCCCAAGTCTTTCTCTTTCTGCTTCGCCCATGTCAAAGACATTCTGCTGTACACCAGCAGGCGGCTCAATTTTATTACGAATTCCATCCAATCCTGCTGCAAGGCAGACTGCTAATACTAAATACGGATTCGCAGCAGGATCCGGGCAGCGCAGTTCCACACGGGTAGACTCTCCCCTGGAAGCCGGAATACGGATAAGCGGACTGCGGTTCGTTGCAGACCACGCAATGAAAATCGGTGCTTCATATCCAGGCACCATACGCTTATAAGAATTTACTAACGGATTCGTAATCGCTGTCATTCCCTTCATATGCTTGATGATACCGCCAATAAAGTAATATGCTTCCTTGCTCAGTCCCAGTTCATCCTTCTCATCCACAAAAGCATTTTTTCCATCCTTAAACAGAGACATATTGACATGCATTCCGGAACCTGCAATACCTGTTTTTGGCTTCGGCATAAAGCTTGCGAACAGACCGTGACGCTTTGCAATCGTCTTGACCGTAAGCTTAAAGGTCATAATATTGTCTGCTGTAATCAATGCCTCGTCATATTTAAAATCAATCTCATGCTGTGCAGGTGCCACTTCATGATGAGATGCCTCAATTTCAAATCCCATGTCTTCCAGAGTCAGAACCATGTCACGTCTTGCATTTTCTCCCAAATCCACCGGCCCCAGATCAAAGTAGCCTGCTTTTTCATGTGAAATCGTAGTCGGCTGTCCATCATCATCTGTATGGAACAGGAAAAATTCACACTCCGGCCCTACATTAAAGGTATAGCCCATATCCGCCGCTTCTTTGACAACCTTTTTTAAAATATAACGCGGATCGCCCTCAAAAGGCTTTTCATCCGGACGGTAAACGTCGCAGATGATTCTTGCCACTTTTCCCTGCTGCGGACGCCACGGGAAAATCGTAAAAGTATCCAGATCCGGATACAGATACATATCAGATTCTTCGATACGGACAAACCCCTCGATTGCAGAGCCGTCAAACATACACTGATTGTTTAACGCTTTTTCCAACTGGCTTGCCGTAATCGCCACATTTTTCAATGTCCCGAAAATATCTGTAAACTGAAGACGGATAAATTCCACATCTTCTTCGTCTACCATGCGAATAATGTCTTTTTTTGTATACTTGCTCATCCTTTTACACTCCTTTATTTTCTTTCATATAATCTATAACTTCTCGATAAGGAAGTGTCCCTCCAAACAAATCCAGGGCACTGCCAATCGTTACATTCAACCGGTTCTTTCCGAGTTTCCGCAAAATCTTTATGTCCTCGAAATTCCGCACACCTCCTGCATAGGTAACCGGAATCCCTTCCCAGTTTCCCAAAAGTTCTGCCAACGGCTCCTCTATGCCATTTGCCTTTCCCTCTACATCCACCGCATGCACCAAAAATTCAGATGCATAGGAGGACAATTCAAAGAGCAGCTCCTTTGTTACCTTTTCCTCGGTAAATTTCTGCCAGCGGTCTGTGACAATATAATAATCATCGCCCTTTCTGCGGCAACTTAAATCCAGTACCAGATGCTCCTTTCCGGTCTCTGCCACCAGACGCTTCAAATTATCATAATTGATTTTTCCATCCCGGAACACATAGGACGTTACAATCACATGGCTAGCTCCCGCTTTTAAAAACTCTGCTGCATTCTCATCTGTGATACCACCGCCCACCTGCAATCCTCCCGGATACACCGAAAGTGCCGAAAGTGCCTGCTTTTTTGTCTCATTATAATAGGAAGAATCCCGTGCATTTAAAAGAATGATATGTCCGCCACGGATACCATCTTTTCTATAAAAATCAGCAAAAAATGCCGCATCCTGCCCGGCGACAAAATTCTCCTTTGCTTCATCTCCTTCATCCCGTAAGGTACTTCCGACAATCTGTTTTACCTTACCATTATGGATGTCAATACAAGGCCGAAATTCCATTGCTTTCTCTCCTGCATGATTCATAATATTTATTAATCTTAATTATTAGCCATGGTTATAAGGATTTTATGATTATACATTCGCTTCTTTCAACTATTTCCTCATAAAACAAAGACCACAGCCTCCTTCGGGAAAGGTATGCTTTTCACAAAGTGCCCTTTTTTCAAGGAAATGCGCCCTTTTTCATTTATAACGAAAAAGGACAGAGTTTTCTCTTGTTCAAACCCCGTCGTTTTATAAAAGAATAACACAGACCGAAAAAAAATAAAATACCCAATTCTATTTTTTACGTTTCTTTTCAGAAGTTCTGTTCTTTTCACATTGACAAGCCCTATTATTTTTGCTAGAATTGAAAAAATTAAATTTTAACAGATAATAGAATAAGAAAGAGAGGATTGAAAAAATGGGTACAATTATCGGTGAAGGAATTACATTTGATGACGTATTATTAGTGCCAGCATATTCGGAGATTACTCCTAATATGATTAACTTACAGACAAAACTTACAAACAAGGTGGCACTTAATATTCCTATGATGAGTGCTTCCATGGACACCGTTACTGAACACAGAATGGCAATTGCCATGGCAAGACAGGGTGGTATTGGTATCATCCATAAAAACATGTCAATCGAAGCACAGGCTGATGAGGTAGACAAGGTAAAGCGTTCGGAGAACGGCGTTATTACCGATCCATTTTCACTTTCTCCAAACCATACATTGCAGGACGCAGACGATTTGATGGCAAAATTCCGCATTTCCGGTGTTCCGATTACCGATAACGGAAAACTGGTAGGAATCATCACAAATCGCGATTTAAAATTTGAAACAGATTTTTCTAAACCAATTCATGAGTGCATGACCTCCGAAGGACTTATTACAGCTCCGGAAGGTATTACTTTAGATGAAGCAAAAGCAATCCTTGCAAAAGCAAGAAAAGAAAAGTTACCGATTGTAGATAAGGACTTCAACTTAAAAGGTCTTATCACAATCAAAGATATTGAAAAACAGATTAAGTATCCATTATCTGCAAAGGATGATCATGGTCGTCTGCTTTGCGGTGCCGCTGTTGGTATCACTGCAAACATGATGGAACGTGTTGATGCTTTAGTAAAAGCTCATGTAGACGTTATCGTTGTGGATTCCGCACATGGGCATTCCTTAAATATCATAAATACAGTAAAGAAGATTAAAGCTGCTTATCCTGATTTACAGGTTATTGCAGGTAATATTGCTACTGGTGCTGCCGCCAAAGCATTGATTGAAGCAGGTGCTGATGCTGTCAAGGTTGGAATCGGACCTGGTTCTATCTGTACCACACGTGTCGTTGCAGGTATCGGTGTTCCGCAGATTACTGCTATTATGAACTGCTATGAAGTTACAAAACAGTACAATATTCCACTTATCGCAGACGGCGGTATCAAATATTCCGGAGACATGACAAAAGCAATTGCTGCCGGTGCAAGCGTATGTATGATGGGAAGTATGTTCGCAGGCTGTGACGAAGCACCTGGTACTTTTGAATTATATCAGGGAAGAAAATATAAAGTATACAGAGGTATGGGTTCTCTTGCCGCTATGGAAAACGGCAGTAAAGACCGCTACTTCCAGGAAGGTGCCAAGAAACTGGTTCCAGAAGGCGTCGAAGGACGTGTAGCATACAAAGGCTCCGTAGAAGATACCATCTTCCAGTTAATCGGCGGTATCCGTTCCGGTATGGGTTATTGTGGCTGCAAGACGATTCCTGAATTACAGGAAAACGGTCAGTTCGTAAAGATTACGGCTGCTTCCTTAAAGGAAAGTCATCCACATGACATCCATATCACCAAGGAAGCTCCAAACTATAGCATTGATGATAAATAATTATTATCCAATACAAAAAACGGTCAGTCTGCAATGGACTGACCGTTTTTTTGATTCACTTTTTTTGTTCTCTGAAATTAACTATCGATTGTTATTGGCTGCTGTGCCATTGCCGTTTACCGTACCATTCTCGTTTGTGGTTCCATTTGCAGTTGCTTCATCTGTTGTATTTTCAACAGTATTTCCAATGTCATTTGCCACATCATCTGCTGTGTTTACTACATCCCTGCCAACATCAGCCGCTCCGTCAACCACGTCTCTACCTGCTTCTGCAGTGCCATCCACTACATTATCTACAACACCGTCTCCATTATGGTCTGTTCCGTTGTTAAGATCTGCATTGTTATTGTCAGTAACAGTATTGTTTTCTGTACCGTTTGTCGCATCATTTAAATTATCATCTCTGGCGGCTTCCGTAGAATTTACGCCGTTATTATCATTTACACCATTGTTATTCGTACCACAGGCAGCAGCCAGGGATACGGTAAAAACCATTACGCAGCAAAGTGCAATTCTTTTTAAGTTCTTCATTTTTATTTCTCCTTTTTATATCTTGTTTTTATTTTTTATATCCTTAATATGAGTCAATCCTTTTTCTTTTATGCATGCTTTTTACTTTTTCATTTTGGGCTCAAAAATTAAGGAAGCAAGATAGCCAAATACCAGCGCAGCACTGATTCCCACAGCACTCGCTTTGAAGCCACCCATAAAAATACCGATAAATCCAAATTCATCTACCGCTTCTTTTACGCCCTTCCAGAGCGTATTTCCAAAACCGAGCAGCGGCACGCTGGCTCCTGCCCCGGCAAAATCAATCAACGGCTGATATATCGACAACGCCCCAAGCACGGCTCCGGTGCAGACTAAAAGCACCATGATCCGTCCCGGCAGCATTTTTGTTTTTTCCATTAATATCTGCACCAGGGCACAGATTACCCCGCCTACCCAAAAAGCATTGATATAATCCATCTCTTCTACTCTCTTTCCTTTTATTCTTCGTGTTCTATCACCACTGCATGGGCAATTCCCGGCACATTCTGCCCTTCATTAAAGCTCACCGTAGAGAGCAATGCTCCGGTTGGAACAAACAGAATTTTTTTCCATTCTCCACTTTCCACCCGTGGCAGAAAATGTGCACTTAATGTAACTGCGGAACAGCCACAGCCAGAACCTCCGGAATCAGTTCCCTGTGTTTCCTTATCAAAAATCTCGATTCCGCAGTCTGTGTGTACACTGCTTATATCATATCCTTTATCCTTTAAGAGTTTAATCAATATCTCCTGTCCGACCAGCCCCAAATCTCCGGTGATGATTTTGTCATAATCCTGCGGTTTTGTTCCAAAATCATTCAAATGATGAAAAATTGTATCGCAGGCGGCAGGCGCCATGGCAGCTCCCATATTCATGGAATCCCGGACGCCATAGTCCACAATTCGTCCAGGAGTAATCCCAGTAATTTTTACTTTTGTTTTGTCAGTTCCAAGAATATACGCTCCACTTCCGGTAACCGTCCAGGTGGAAGACTCCGGCCTTTGGTTCGCATATTCAAGTGGATAACGAAACTGTTTTTCTGCGCTGGCAAAATGACTGGAAGTGACGGTAATAACTTTATCCGCATAACCCCCCGCCACACACATCGCACCAAGTGCCATGGATTCTCCCGCCGTAGAACATGCTCCATACAAGCCAAACAGTGGAATGTTATAATCCATCAATCCGAAGGATGTGGCAATCGTCTGCCCCAGCAAATCCCCTGCAAATATATAGCGGATATCCTGAGGTTTAAGTCCCGCCTTCCCAAGAACAAGCGCCGTAGATTCCTTTTGCAGGGTACTCTCCGCCTCCTCCCATGTATTTTCTCCAAATTTATCATCTGCACATATCATGTCAAATTTTTCTCCAAGTGGTCCTTCGCCTTCCTTTTTTCCAACCACCGAGGCACTCGACAAAATATAAGGTGCATGCTCAAACTGAATACTCTGTGTTCCAATTGTCTGCAATAAAAGTATCCTCCTTTTTTTCTATATCCTTTATATCTAATATGCTCAGATTTTCTGCTCTTTATACTGCAATACATGTTCTTACATCATAAAAAAATGTCTGTAGAAAATATGTTTCTACAGACATTCTGATAAATTTTCGTTATTTTTTAACTTTGTCTAAAAATATATGTTTTATATTTATTTAAAACATTTAAAAGAATACTTCCCAGCACATAGCAGGAAATCACCTCTCCGATTCCAACCGTAAGCATAAAAAATGGAATACTTCCTTCCAGCATATAGACATACCGCAACACCAACGGTACGATAACCATATTTGCCACAATTGGCGGTATCGGCGCCAGCCACTTCTTCTTGCGCAATGCATAGGTTCCACATGCACCGATTAAGGTCGCCAAGCTGCCAAATACAACGTCAAGCGGCATACAACCTGTCACCAGATTGCTAATCAGGCATCCCAGAAACAGCCCCGGAATCGCCGCAGGGGTAAATACCGGAAGAATCGTAAGCGCTTCAGATATTCGCACCTGAATTGCCCCACTTGCCAGATTAAAGGCACTGATAAAGCAGGTCAGCACGACATAAATAGCAGCAATCATTGCCGCCTGGGTGATAAGTAACACTTTCTTGTTTCTCATATTCAATTTCTCCTTTAGTTTTGTTTTACGAGTGGAAGGTCTCGAACACTCGGTTTATTTGCCCTGAAAGACCTTGGTTTTGTGGGCTTTTACAACGTCAGTCAGTATAGCACAGATATATGAGAAATGCAAGTTGTAAACGGTCTATATCCGTTCTCCCACAAATTTATATTCCATCTTCAGGTTCATGCATCGGCTCTTTTTTGCCGTAATTTCAATTTTTTCACCATAAAACCGCATTGTCGCCGTCACCCCGAGCGGTCCATTTGGATAACAGAGTTTCAGATTTAAGACACCGCCTTTCCAGGCATATGCCCCTGCCGTATTCACCTTTCGGATATCCGCACAGGTGTAATAATGAGAAAAATACACTTCAGGTATATCGTTTTTCTCCCATTTTCGGTAACCAAAACCAAGCGTCCGCTCTGTGCCATCCGCAAATTTGCAGGTAATTTGAAGTGCATCCTTCTTTTCTGCTTTCTTCAACAGGATTCGCTCCAGTCCTTCCTCATTCTTTTCCATTTGATAAGCCTGCATCATCTGACTTGCATCCACGGCTTCTTTCGCATCAGCCTCACCCTCCGGGAAACAAACGTAAAATTGTTCTTTGAGGGACTCTCCTTCTGGAATTTCTTCTTTTTCCACATCCCTGCATGCCGGAAGCAGATATTTCCACATTTCTGTCATGAGACCAGCCATATCTTCTGTTCCCGTCAGCGTAGCAATTACCAGATTTTTCTCTGGTGCCACAACAGCAAACTGTCCATAGGCACCGTCTCCACGATACACGCCTTTGGGAATACACTGCCAAATCTGATATCCATAGCCCACGCCCCATTCATTTCCATCACTGTAGACCTCTCCGCCTGAAGAATCCACCAGATTGGAAACCATGCGAAGCATCCAATCACGGTCCAAAAGCTGCTGTCCTTCCCACATACCCTGCTGCTGCAGGAAAACACCTAGCTTTGCCACCGTCTCTATTGTCACATTAAATCCTATCCCTCCCAGAGTATTTCCCTGCGGAGATTCATCCCAATAATAATCTGTAATCCCAAGCGGCTCAAAAAGCCTCGGTCTTAAATAATCCACTAACTTCTCTCCTGTCACCTTCGTCACAATGGCAGAAAGTACATAAGTCGCCGTGGTATCATAAAAGAAATGGGTTCCCGGTTCATAAACAGGTACAATTTCCAAAAACTTTCGTACCCAATCTCCCTCCAACTCATAGTTTAAAATCGGAGGTTCCTGCTCCTGTCCGGTACACATCGTCAAAAGATGCTCCACCGTCATATGCATTGTTTTTTCATCCAGTTTTTCCGGTAATTCCTGGTCGAAAAAACTTATCACCTTATCCTGCACCGAAAATTTTCCCTCCTGGACGGCAAATCCTACTCCAAGTGCCGTAAATGCCTTACTCAACGAGTAGAGCATATGAAGATTTTCCTTCTCATATGGATACCAGGATGCCTCATAACATACCTTTCCACCCCGTACCAGCATAAAATCATGCAGTTCAATTCCCTTTTTTTCTACTGCATCTAAAAATTGCTTAATTCCCTCTCTATCCACACCTGCCGCTTCCAAGCTCGCTCTCTTTAAATTCATCTGTTTTTCCTCCTGCCTTTCTGCCGCTTAATCTCTGTATGATATCACTAATTATAAGAAGTCTTATTTCAAATGTAAAGAAAAACCGGCTTCCGCAATTGCGGAAACCGGTCTTCCCAAAACATTCTAATGGAGTTCTTCTATATAATAAATGGGGAATTACTCTACATCCTTTAATGCTGCAAGGTCTTCTTCACCTGTACGAACCTTTACAACTTTTGCAACATCATATACGAAAATCTTACCATCACCGATATGTCCGGTGTACAGTGCTTTCTTCGCTGTCTCAATAACATCATCCACAGCCAGGTTACCAATGATAACATCGACTTTTACTTTTGGAAGCAGGGTTGCATCCATCTCAACACCACGATAATACTCACCAGCACCTTTCTGGATACCACAACCCATTACCTGTGTAACAGTCATTCCGGTTACACCTAAGTCATTCAATGCTTTCTTTAAAGTATCGAACTTGGAAAGTTTTACAACAATAGATACCTTATGCATACCAGTAGTAGCTGCCGGGTCGAGACTGCTCTCTCTTACAACCTTTACTGCTGCGTTCATCTGAGCCGGGGATGCTTTTTCTGCATCGTCCTCTCCGAGATCCGTATTTTCATTCACATCCAGAGTTCCTGAAATATCTGTAATTTCAAATCCTGAATAAGCACTTGCAAGTCCATGCTCATGGATATCAAGACCATCAATCTCGATTTCAGCTGGAACACGTAATCCGATTGTTTTATCAATCACTTTGTAGATAATAAACATCACGATTGCTACATACGCTATAACAGTTACAACACCAAGAAGCTGTACTAAGAAGAAGTGTACTCCACCACCGTAGAACAAACCATCTTCTGTTGCGAATAAACCAGTACAGATTGTACCAAGTGCTCCGCAGACACCGTGTACAGAAATTGCACCAACCGGATCATCAATTTTTACAACTTTATCAAAAAATTCTACTGACAGCACTACTGCAACACCTGCAATCAGACCGATAAAGAAAGCACCAACCGGGCTTACCAGATCACAGCCTGCCGTAATTGCTACCAAACCTGCCAATGCACCGTTTAATGTCATGGAAACATCAGGCTTCTTATAACGAATCCAGGTAAAAATCATTACCGTACAAGTAGAAACTGCTGCTGCAAGGTTTGTTGTCATAAAGATGGAAGATGCTGACAATAAATCTGCATCCGAACTCATTGCTACGGTAGAAGCACCGTTAAATCCGAACCAGCAGAACCAGAGAATAAATACACCAAGTGCTGCCATCGCAAGGTTATGTCCCGGAATCGCATGCGGTTTTCCGTTCTTATCATATTTACCAATACGAGGTCCAAGAATAGCTGCGCCGACACATGCTGCCGTACCACCAACCATATGTACTGCCGTACTTCCTGCGAAATCATGGAAACCTAACTGGGATAACCAGCCGCCGCCCCAGATCCAGTGACCGGAAATCGGATAAACAATTCCAGAGATTAATAAGCTGTAAATACAATATGCACTGAAATTCGTTCTTTCTGCCATACTACCAGAAACGATGGTCGCTGCTGTTGCACAGAACACGGTCTGGAAAATCACATAACACCAAGTCGGAAGTGTGCCAAAATCATAATCTCCACGAATCAACGGATCAAATCCACCAATCAGTGCCCCGCTTCCACCAAACATGATGCCAAAGCCCAGCAGCCAGAAAATCGGCGTACCAATGGAAAAGTCCATTAAATTCTTCATAATAATGTTACCTGTGTTTTTCGCTCTCGTCATACCCGCTTCACACATTGCGAATCCGGCCTGCATAAAATA
>CAMBKU010000011.1 GCA_945868305.1 uncultured Lachnospiraceae bacterium
GCAAAAGCATAACGGGAGGGAAAATGAGAAAACTGGAGGATAATTTAAAAAGTCTGGGCTTTAGCAGTCTGGAAACAGAGATTTATCTGGCATTGCTTGGAACAGAGCCAATGTCGGCATATCAGCTTGCGAAGAAGATTAATATCGCAAGACCTTCCATTTATCAGGCGTTGGAGCATATGCTGAGCAAGGGAATGGTGGCGCAGGTGCCGGAGAAGACACCGCTTTATGTGCCGGAGAGACCCGAAATTCTGCTCGGAAAGCTTAAAATGCAGATGACTGACAGTCTGGAGGAATCAGGGAAACAGTTACAAGAATATGAGCAAAACAGGCGGGTGGAGAAATATCTGGTATTTCGCGGTTATGAGACGGCTATTTGTAAAGCAAAAGAATTTTTAAAAAATGCAGAGAAAGAAGTATATGTGAATGCAGATTTTCAGCTGGACATTTTTTCGGAGGAATTTAGCAAATTGAGAAACCGTGGAGTGCGGATTTTGGTGTTTTCCTTTTATGATGTATTAAAAGAGGAGAAGGTGGAAGTTTTTTCCCATCACAGAAGCCTGAAAGGGCATATGCCATCCAGGCTGATGCTTGTTGTTGATGATAAAATTGCGTTGACTGCGGATGGAAGCGGTTCTGAGCAGGAATGGACAGGAACGGTGAGTAGTAATTCACTTACTGTGCGGATTTTGACCGAGCATATCCATCATGATATTTATCTGTTGAAGTTGCGGGAACGGTATGGAAAAGAAATTTATGATGAAGATATAAAATTGCACACGATGTTTGAACAACAAAAAAAGGAGGAGATGGCATGAAAGTTTTTGTATCCGGTCTGGTAAATATAGAATCTACGTTAAAAATAGAAGGATTTCCACTGCCTTATTATCCCATTGATTATCCGTTTTTTGGAATCCAAAGCAGTGTTTCAGGGGTGGCGTATAATGTGGCAAAAGCGTTTCGGACGCTTGGCAATGAGGTGCAGATTGTTTCCTTTGTGGGGCAGGATGCAGAAGGAGAACGCATTGAAAAGGAAATACGGGCAAATGACATGGATACGGCGTTTCTTTTGCAGGAACTGGCAGAGACACCTGTCACGATTGCAATTTATGACAGGGAAGGAAGACGTCAGATTCATTGCGATTTAAAGGACATTCAGGAAAAAGCCATGGAAAATAAAAAGGTGGAGCAGAAACTGGCGGAGAGTGATTTGGCAGTGCTTTGCAATATCAACTTTAATCGGCCGTTATTAAAAAGAGCGAAAGAGCTGGGAAAACGGATTGCCACAGATGTTCATGTGATTGCGGACAGTGAGGATGCATTTAATAAAGAGTTTATGGAATGTGCAGATATCCTTTTTTTGAGTGATGAAAAGCTTCCATGTTCTTCTGAGGAGTTTCTGATAGAGTTGAAGGGAAAATACCCGGCCGAGGTAATTGTAATCGGGCTTGGTGCGTCTGGTGCAATCTGTTATGATCGCAGGAAAGATGAGTTATGTAAACTTCCGGCGGTACAAATCGGTGGCATTATCAATACTATAGGGGCCGGAGATGCGTTGTTTACCAGTTTTCTGAATTATTATGAAAAAGGATATACAGCAGCAGAGGCATTAAAACGGGCGGAAGTATTTGCAGCATTAAAGATTCAGCATGATGGAGCTGCAAAGGGTTTTTGCGATGAAAAAGCTGTAGAGGAGATTTACCGTAGTCAGTGGGCGGATACACGGGGCTAAAAATAAGGAGTGCAAATTCTATTTTTTATATTCATCATATAGACAGGTCCTTCCTGTACCTTATCGGGCAGGAGGACATATGAAGAAAACATTCGAAGAATTGAAGCAGGGGCTCATCTAAAGCGGAATTTACAATCATCTGGTATTCTTAGGACACGAATTTGCGTGTCGTCATAATACAAATCGTAACATATCACAAAATATATGAGACAAGTGTATAGGGAGAACTGTCTATGTAAATGATAAATGAATTGTTTACTGTATAACGTCAACGCTTGACAAAATACTCTGGTTGTTATATATTTTTCATATACCCTATGGGGGTATATGGAGCGGAGGGATGAGAAATGTCATGTGAACATTGCAACAGCGGAATGGAAAACGAAATTAAATATAAACATAGGGAAGCCCAGGAAAAAAAGAGCCTGACGACCCGTTTGAACAAAATAGAAGGACAGGTTCGCGGAATAAAGGCAATGGTGGAAGATGACCGCTATTGTGTCGATATTCTGACGCAGGTGTCTGCTGTACAGGCGGCATTAAACAGTTTTAATAAGGAGTTACTTGCAAGGCACATAAAAACCTGTGTTTCCGAGGATATTAAAAACGGGAATGAGGAAGCAGTGGATGAATTGTGTGAACTGTTGAAAAAATTGATGAAATAAGAACGCGCACAACACCAGAATTTCGAGATCATCTAATTAAATGAAAAAAAGAAAGGAGAGCAAGAGGGGCCAATGAAGAAAAATTTTGATGTTACAGGGATGTCCTGTTCAGCGTGTTCCTCGCATGTGGAAAAAAGTGTGAGCCGGGTGCCCGGTGTCACAAAAGTCAGTGTCAATCTGCTGACCAACAGCATACAGGTAGAGTTTGATGAGCAAAAGACAGATGATGGTGTGATCATAAAAGCTGTGGAAGACGCGGGATATGGTGCTTCCTTAAAGAAGGAACCGGGAAAAGCAGAAAAGAAAGAGCGAGAACATACACAGACGGCGGAGAAAAAGGATAATCCGGTTTTTGCCATGAAAAAACGGTTGATTTTTTCTATTGTGTTCTGGATTCCTTTGATGTATGTGTCTATGGGGCATATGCTTTATGAAGGATTAGGGATTACGGCTCCTGCATGGGAAAGGGCGTATCTGTATGGGGATGAGAATGCTATTACCTATGCATTTACGCAGATATTGCTTTTATTGCCGATTTTGGCAGTCAACCGAAAGTATTTTAAAAATGGGTTTCGGATGCTGGCGAAGAAGGCACCGAACATGGATACGTTGGTGGCGCTTGGAGCAACGGCGGCCATTGTCTATGGTGTTGTCGCAATCTATCGTATCGGGTATGGGCTTGGACACGGTGATATGGGGCTTGTTATGCAATACCGCCATGACTTGTATTTTGAGTCGGCAGGAACGATACTTACTCTGATTACCGTGGGAAAATATCTGGAAGCCAAATCAAAAGGAAAAACCAGCGAGGCAATCACAAAGTTGATGGATTTGGCTCCGAAGACTGTGACCGTAGTGCGGGATGGAAAAGAGCAGGTTATTGCTGCGGCAGAGGTTGTGAAGGGAGATATTTTCTTGGTAAAGCCAGGAGAAGCGGTTGCTGTGGATGGTGTTGTGTTAAAGGGCGAATCTGCATTTGACGAATCTGCGATTACCGGAGAAAGCATGCCGGTGCAAAAAAAAGCAGGAGACAGACTGGTGTCTGCGTCCATTAACAAAAGCGGATATATTCAGGCGCAGGCGACAAAGGTCGGAGAGGATACTACGATAGAACAGATTATCCGGCTGGTGGAGGAGGCATCCTCCAGTAAGGCACCGATTGCAAGGCTGGCAGATAAGATTGCGGGAATTTTTGTTCCGGTAGTTATGGTGATTGCTTTAGTGACAGCATTGGTGTGGCTGCTTTGCGGCATGGGAGTGGAAGCAGCGCTTTCAAGTGCTATTGCAGTGCTTGTGATTTCCTGCCCTTGTGCGCTGGGACTCGCTACCCCGGTCGCAATCATGGTGGGAACCGGAAAAGGTGCGGAAAACGGAATTTTGATTAAATCCGGGGAAGCATTGGAAGCGGCACACCTTTTGGATACAGTGGTATTGGACAAGACAGGAACCATTACAAAGGGACAGCCGGTGGTTACGGATGTGACGGTGTTTGCAGGAGTAAATGAGACGGAACTTCTGACGGTGGCGGGCAGTCTGGAAAAAGGAAGTGAACATCCGCTGGCAGAAGCTATTGTAAGATATTGTGAGGAAAAAGGAATTTCCATGCAGGAACCGGAACAGTTTGAGGCAGTTTTCGGAAAGGGCATTAAGGGGCAGTTAAACGGCAGCATTTATCTTGCAGGAAATGAAAAAATGATGGAAGAAAACCGGATTGCTCTTTTGACGGAACAAAAAGAACAGGCAGAGAGATTTTCTTCTCTTGGGAAAACACCGCTCTTATTTGCAAAGGATCATACCATAATTGGGATGATTGTTGTGGCAGATGTGGTAAAGGAAACCAGCAGGGATGCCATAAGGGCGTTGAGGGAATCAGGAGTGCATACCATTATGTTAACCGGGGACAATGAAGTGACCGCCCGTGCCATCCAAAAAGAAGTAGGGGTAGACGAGGTCATTGCAGGGGTTCTTCCGGCACAAAAAGAAGAAAAGGTAGAAAAACTGCGCAAGGCAGGGCACAAGGTTGCTATGGTAGGTGACGGAATCAATGACGCTCCAGCTCTTGCCAGGGCAGATGTGGGAATTGCCATCGGTGCCGGGACGGATGTAGCGATTGAAAGTGCAGATGTGGTCTTAATGAAGAATGATCTGTTCGATGTGGTGCGTGCCATTCGTTTGAGCAAAGCGGTCATCCGTAATATCAAGGAGAATCTGTTTTGGGCATTTTTTTATAACAGCATAGGAATTCCGCTGGCGGCAGGTGTTTTGTATCCAGTTTTCGGGATCAAGTTAAATCCTATGTTTGGTGCGGCGGCAATGAGTTTAAGCAGCATCTGTGTTGTGAGCAATGCGCTCCGGCTAAAGGGTGTAAAGCTGACTATAAAAGCAAATCAGGAAAGAGAGGAAGAAACAAAAATGAAAGAAATGACGATTGGCATTGAGGGAATGATGTGTGCACATTGCACAGGCAGAGTGGAAAAGGCATTGTCGGAGATAGCGGGTGTAACGGAAGTGACTGTCAGTCTTGAGGGAAAGAATGCAGTGGTAAAGGCAGAAGATTCTGTGACTGCAGACGTATTAAAGCAGACAGTTCTGGATGCCGGATATGAAGTGACGGGTATCCAATAGGCGTTATAAAAATTTATTTAAATAAAAGACAAGGAACCAGCAGAAGAAATTTGCATAGGATATAGGTAGGAGGATTGAAAATGAAAAATTATCATTTCCTGGTCTATGGAGAAGATGAAAGACAGCAATATTTGAAAGAAATCTTGGAAGAAAAGGGATATGTGGTCAAAGATGCAAAGGATGCTTCTGCTGGTTTTTTTGAGGCTATTTTGCTACCACTATCGGAAACAGAAATGTACTTAAAAAAATATGCGGACAGCTTTTGCCCGGGACAGTTTGTTTTTGGCTGTAATTTCCCGGAAGAGACAGTAGAATTTGCAAAAAACAAAAAGCTTCGTTTCGTGGATTACATGAAGGAAGATGGTGTGGCGGAAAAAAATGCTGTGGCGGTAGCAGAGGGAATTTTGGCGGAGGCGATTGCCGGTATGAAGCAAAATCTCTGTGACAGCCATTGCCTAGTGTATGGATATGGAAGATGTGGCAGCGCCGTGGCAGAGCTGCTTTTGGCGCTAAAAGCCAGGGTGACGGTAGTGGAAAAGGATTCTGCCCGAAGAAAGCTGGCGGAAGTGGCGGGATATTCCATAAAATCGAACGGAAATCTTTCTGACTATGAACTGATTGTTAATACAGTGCCAAAGTTAGTTCTGAATAGGGAGATACTAAAAAGCTGCCGGAAGGATGTTTTAATTCTTGATCTGGCATCAAAGCCGGGAGGGGTTGATTTTGCATTCTGTAAGGATCAGGGCATAAGAGCGAAGCTTTGTCCGGGGCTTCCGGCACGCTATGCACCGAAGACCTCCGCAGAGATTTTAGTGGAAGTTATTGAAAAAAAATTAGAGAATCCGAATGAAGGGGAGCAGAATAAATGAGGGAAAAAGAACAGTTTACCGTGGGATTTGCCATCACGGGTTCTTTTTGTACTTATGAAAAAATAAAAGTAGTTTTAACAAATATGAAAAAGCGGGGCTGGCGTATCATCCCCATTTTTTCGGAACGGGCACAGAGTCTGGATACCAGATTTGGAAAGGCAGAGGATTTTGTATCAGAAGTACAAAAAATTACTGGAGAGAATGGAATTTTTACGATTCCTGAGGCAGAACCTCTTGGGCCCAAGGGCTGTCTGGATGCGCTTATTATTGCGCCCTGTACCGGAAATACGCTGGCAAAGCTCTGCACAGGAATTACCGATACGCCGGTGTTAATGGCGGCAAAAGCACATCTTCGGAATGAGAGACCGTTGATTATTTCCATATCTACCAATGATGCGATGGGAATGAATTTTAAAAATATCGGTGCACTTTATAATATAAAGCATATTTATTTTGTACCCTTTGGTCAGGATAATTATACGAAGAAACCGAATTCCCTGATTGCGCATGTGGAACTGATTCCACAGACTGTGGAAGCTGCCCTGCATGGAAGGCAGCTACAGCCTGTTCTTCGCGCGTAAGAAAAAAGCCGCAGCACCCGAAAGAGGAGCTGCGGCTTTTGACCGTTCGAAGCAAAAAAATGCTTATGGGGTTATATTGGTCAGACTTCGATGGAAACTTTGTATTTCCGGAGAAAATATTCAAATTGGAGCAGATAGGCAATCATTTGAGGGCCTGCCATAAGCTGTCCGTACCAGGGAGCACCGTAGTCTTTTGGATGATCCAAAAAGAGATTTAAAGCTTTTTTGTCTAAAAGCGGCAGCAGTGGGGAGGAAGAATCGCTTAAAGTTTCACGTAATCTTTCTGTTAATAGGGATTCGTATTCAGGATGATAGGTTTTGGGGTAAGGACTTTTTTTGCGGAACAGGATTTCCTCCGGCAAAAGCCCTGTGGCTGCCTGGCGTAATACGTTTTTTACAACGCCGTCTTTTGCTTTCATTTCCCAGGGGGTGTTAAAGATATAATCTACCAGTGTTTTGTCTGCAAAAGGAACTCTTGCCTCAAGCCCGCAGGACATGCTGGTGCGGTCCATGCGATTTAAGAGTGTCTGCATGAAAAAACGGATATTCAAATAGCCGATACGTCTGCGATTTGTCTCCGTATCGTTTTCAAAAGGAAGAACTTCTACTTCGCTAACCGCTTTGTCATATGCAGCATTTACATATTCTTCCATAGAAAGGACGGATAATAAATCCTGATTTAATAATTGCATTCGTGGGGCTAAAGATGGTGTCCAGGGAAAAGTGCCGCAGGATAAAAATTCGCTGCGATGAAACCAGGGGTAACCGCCGAAAACTTCATCTGCACATTCTCCGGTCAAAACGACTTTGTGGTGCTTGGAAACTTCTTCGCAAAAGTAGAGCAGGGAGGAGTCGATATCAGCCATGCAGGGAAAATCATGGGCGTCCACGGATTTTTTTAAATAATCTGCCTGTGTCTTGGTGGAACATTCCAGAAAGTGGTGGGAACTTCCGAGATAGGATACCATCTGTTCCACAAAAGGACGGTCCTCTGAGGGCTGAAAGCGATTAGCCTTAAAAAATTTGTGGTTGTCCGTGAAATCAAAGGAGTAAGTGGTAAGAGTTTCCCCACGCTTTTTCAGCTCGTTGGCACATACCGCAGAGACCAGACTGGAGTCCACGCCTCCCGAGAGAAAGGTGCAAACCGGTACGTCGGAGACCATTTGGCGTTTTATGGCATCGGTGACAAGAAAACGTGTTTTTTCGATGGTTTCCTCATAGGAGTCCTCATGGGGATGACTTTTTAATGAGAAGTAGGTGGTTTCATGAATCCCGGCAGGACTTAAAGTAAGGTAAGTTCCCGGCAACAGTTCTTTAAAACCTGAAAAAATACCGTGTCCCGGGCTTCTGGCAGGCCCAAGCCCTAGAAGTTCATTTAATCCGTCTTGTTTTAAAATGGCCTTTACACCGGGAAAACAAAAGAGTCCCTTTGGTTCCGAAGAAAAAAGGAAGGTGCCGTTTATACTGGTATAAAATAGTGGTTTGACGCCAAAGGGGTCCCGGAATAATGTTAACGTCCGGTGTCTTTCGTCGAGAATAGCAAAAGAAAAGATACCGTCCACATCGGAAACAAAATCGGCACCGAAGTTTAAATAGGAGAGAAGGAGAACTTCAGTATCTGAAGAAGTGGAAAAGGAACAGCCTCGGTCAGTGAGACGTTTTTTTAAAGCATCCATGTTATAAATTTCTCCGTTGTATACAATATGACAGCGTGCGCCGTCTGTTTCTTTTGTCATAGGCTGATGACCGCCGTCGATGTCGATGATGGAAAGTCTTGTATGGGCAAGTCCGCAGCATGTGGTGAGAAAGGTGCCGGAATCATCCGGTCCTCGATGAAAAAGCGATTGCTTCATATCATGTAAAATTTGTTCGTAAAGATGTCTGTTTGCCGTAAAATCGGCGTTTGCATCAAAAAAACCTGAAATACCGCACATAAAATACCTGATTTCCTATATTTATTCGTCTATTAAGTTTATGTGTCAATGAAAAAAAGCATACCGGCTAAAAATACATAAAAAGAAAGAGAAGGTAAAAATGAACGAAAAAAAACGAAAAAAATTCACAAATTTGTGCAAATATGATACAATTTAAATAAGCAAAAAGCAGACAAAATATTGACAGTAGAAGAGGGAAGGTAACAGTTATGGCAGAAGAAAAAAGAACGTTGGTATTTACAAATGATGATTGCATTGGTTGCAATAAATGCATCAGTGCCTGTAGCTGCATGGGAGCCTGTGTATCGCATGTAGTGGATGGAGTAAACCGGATTGATGTGGATGGTGACAAATGCATTGCATGCGGAGCCTGCTTTGATGTCTGTGAGCATCACGCAAGAGAGTTTGAAGATGACACAGAACGCTTTTTTGAAGATTTAAAAAAGGGTGTTCGAATCTCGCTTTTAATCGCACCGGCTTTTAAGGCGAATTATCCGAGAGAATATGGTTCGGTGTTAGGTGGTTTAAAAAAACTTGGCGTAAATCGCATGATCAGTGTGTCTTTCGGCGCAGATATTACAACATGGGGATATTTGAATTATATTGATAAATATGGATTTACAGGGGGAATTTCGCAACCCTGTCCGGCAGTTGTCGGATATATAGAACGTTATCTGCCGGAATTGCTTCCAAAGTTGTTTCCAGTTCAGAGTCCGATGATGTGTGCTGCAATTTATGCAAAAAAACAGATGGGCATTACGGATAAGCTGGCTTTTATCAGTCCGTGTATCGCAAAGAAAATGGAGATTGAGGACGAGAACAACGGTGGATATATTTCTTATAATGTCACCTTTGATCATCTGATGAAATATATAAGAGAACATCATATTTCCGGGGAAAACTGTACAGATGAGGTAGAATACGGACTTGGCTCTATTTATCCGACCCCGGGTGGTTTAAAAGAAAATGTATACTGGTTTTTAGGTGAGAGTGTGTTTATCCGCCAGATTGAGGGCGAAAAGCATATGTACGAATATCTGGAACGGAATAAGGATAAGATTGAGAAGGATAAAACCCCTTATTTGTTTATTGATGCTTTAAATTGTGCAAATGGCTGTATTTGTGGTACGGCAGTGGAGGAAGAAAAGTCGAAAACGGATGATGCGCTGTGTGCGCTGTTGCAGATTCGGGAATCCGTTAAGAAGGATAAAGGTGTTAGTGCATGGGCGAAGCGTCTTTCCCCGAAGCAGCGTTTGAAAAAGCTGAACAAGCAGTTTGCCGGCTTAAAACTTGAAGATTATCTGAGAAAGTATACAGACCGTTCGGCGCAATGCAGCTATCAGATCCCGAGCGCAGCACAGTTGAATGAGATTTTTGCTTCTATGAATAAGAATACAGCAGCGGAGCAGAAAATTAACTGTTCTGCCTGTGGTTATGATACCTGTAAGGAAATGGCAACGGCAATTTTTAACGGATTTAACCGGAAACAGAATTGCATCCATTATGTAAAGAGTGTTGTCCAGATTGAAAAAGAGCATGCAGAGGAATTGACCGAAGAAGTAAGGGCAGAAAAGCAACTGGTAGAGGATGGACAGAAAAAAGTGAGAGAAGCGGTTAGCGCAATTCATGAGGAGTTTGCAACGCTGTATCAGTCAGTGGATGACATGGCTTCCGGAAACGAAAATAATGCCAGCGAAAGTACCGGGATTTCCGGTGATATGCAGGAAGTATTTTCATTCTGCGAGAAACTCAGTGGAGCAATGGGCGAAATTGAAGACCTGTTGGCAGAATTGTCCAAAAATAATGCAGAGGTTGTTTCCATTGCATCACAGACAAATCTTCTGGCGCTAAATGCAAGTATTGAAGCAGCCAGAGCCGGGGAAGCAGGCAGGGGCTTTGCCGTTGTTGCGGACGAAATCAATAATCTTGCCACAGACTCCAGAAATACCGCAAATAGGAGCAATGAGAGCCAGGAGCAGATTCTTGCGTCAATCGGTGATATTGTGGAGGATACCAGGAAATTGATGGAGATCGTACAGGCAGTGAATGACAGAACACAGAATCTTGCTGCATCTACGGAGGAAATTTCTGCATCAGCCCAGGTAATTTTAGAAACGGCGGACCATGTAAAAGAAAATTTGCAGTCCTTAGTTCAGGGATAAAAATAAAAAAAATTTTAAAAGAGAATCTTCCTATTATTATGTGCATAAATATAGATAATAAGGAAAAGTGAATAAATGTGAAATCTTAAATATTTATAAAGTGGGAAAATTGTGTTTGAATGAAAAACACAATTTTCCCATTGTGCATATATAGTCACAAGTTTACAAAAAAGAAAAGGGCATATGCAGAAAGCAAAAAAATGACTGTACGTATACGGCGGACAGATTGGGGAATTAAAAAAATAAAATGCATATATATACGCCAAAAGTTTATAATATCACAATGAAAAGAACTCCAAAAGCGCATAGAATGGGCGTTTTTTGGCACTATAAAAAATCAAATTTAGCCTTGACAGATTCTAAAAAACATTTTAAAATCATTGTCGACTGTAAGCCTGATATGCGGAAATGATATAAAAAGTAAGGTATGACACAAAGGAGTGTATAGGTTATACTATGCACTTTTTTTTTACCCGAAGCGAAAAAAAACAAACGTACATCCTGGGCGGACAGTATAATGACAACGATACTACAAATTAAGGAGAGGATTGTTTTGAACAAGTATGTCATAAAAAGAATTGGTCTTGCGATTGTAACGCTGATTGTCATCAGTTTAATCACATTCTTTGCAATGAATGCAATCCCGGGCGGACCATTTGATTCAGAAAAAGCAACTAGCCCGGAGGTAAAAGCGGTATTAGAGAAAAGATATAATCTGGATAAACCAGTTGTAGAACAATATTTTATTTATATGAAAAATCTATTGCACGGCGACTGGGGCGTGAGCATCAAGACTGGTCGTGATATCTGGCAGACAATGTCAAGCAGTTTTGCCGTGAGTGCAAAGCTCGGAGGAATGGCACTTGCTATTTCTGTTGTTTTCGGCGTTGTTCTCGGCAGTATCGCAGCACTGATGCGGAACAAGTGGCCGGATCGTCTAATTGTATTTTTTACTACACTTATGACAGCTATGCCGAGTTTTGTGTTGGCAACGCTGCTACTGTACGTATTCTGTATTAAACTGGGCTGGATACCGGTGTGGAGTGCAACTTCTCATAACTACCTTTTGCCGGTCATTTCTCTGGCATTGTATCCGATGGCGTATATTACCCGCTTGACCAAGACGAGTATGCTGGATGCGCTGGGACAGGATTATGTCCGTACGGCAAGAGCGAAGGGCGTTTCACAGAAAAAGGTGATTTTTAAACATACTTTAAGAAATGCTCTGATTCCGGTTGTTACATATGTAGGACCTGAAATCGCATACATCATCACTGGTTCGATGGTAGTAGAAAACATTTTTACTATCGGCGGACTGGGACAGAAGTTTGTGACCAGTATCTATAATCGTGATTATACGATGATTATGGCAACAACGATGTTCCTTGCGATTATCATGGTGGTTGCAAATCTGCTTACTGATATTGCATACAAGTGCATCGACCCGAGAATTAATTTGGAATAGGAGGTCCGGATATGTCTAATGAAAACGGAATGCCGAAAAAGAATGTGCTTAGCGCGCAGATAGATTTAAAAAAATTTGATTTTGCTACGGAAGAAGAAAAAAAACAGCAGGATGTCATGAGCGAGTCTACGACTTTTTTTAAGGACAGTATGAGACGGCTCAGAAAAAATCCGCTGGCAATGGGAAGTATTGTTGTACTTGCAGTGATTCTTCTTGTCATTATTTTTGCACCGAAGATTGTTCCTTATGGTTATTCGGAAATTATTACTGTAGACGGAGTACGTGATAAGACGGCAAAGAACCTTGCACCGTTTACTTATTCCAAGATGGAACAGCAGTATATGGATAAGGGCGGAAAGGTTTTTCCACATATATTTGGAACGGATGAGCAGTGTCGAGATTACTTTATCCGTGTGGTATATGGAACGAGAGTTTCCTTAAGCGTCGGTTTGTTTGCAAGTATCATTGTTTTAATCATCGGCGTAATCTATGGTTCTATTTCCGGTTATGCAGGAGGAAAAGTTGATCTTATCATGATGCGTATCGTCGATATTATTTATTCGCTGCCGGACCTTCTTATGGTGATCCTTCTTAGCGTTGTATTAGGAGAGACATTAGGTACAGCAATTAAGGGAACGGTGTTTGCAAAACTGGGAAGTAATATGCTGTCGCTTTTTATTGTGTTCGGTCTGCTGTACTGGGTTGGTATGGCGCGTTTGGTTCGCGGACAGATTCTTACTATCAAACAGAATGATTATGTATTGGCATCCAAGGCAATTGGTACTCCGGCGCATCGGATTATTCGGACTCATATTTTACCGAACTGTTTGTCAGTCATTATCATCTCCGTTGCATTGCAGATTCCTTCCGCGATCTTTACGGAAAGCTACTTGAGCTTCTTAGGACTTGGTGTACAGGCACCGATGCCTTCACTTGGTTCTCTGGCAAATGCGGCAAGAGACGGACTGACCAGCTACCCATACAAATTGATTTTCCCAGCGGTTACCATTGTCCTTATTGTATTGGCATTTAACCTGTTGGGTGACGGACTTCGGGATGCGTTAGATCCGAAGCTGAAAAAATAAGGGAGGCATGGACAGTGAGCGAATATATATTAGAAGTCAAAGATTTACATACATCATTTTTTACTGATTCCGGTGAGGTAAAGGCTGTAAACGGTGTTTCCTTTAAACTGGAAGCGGGCAAGACACTGGGTATCGTGGGCGAGAGTGGTTCTGGAAAAAGTGTTACCGCATATTCCATCATGCAGATTCTGGCAGATACCGGAAAAATTACAGGTGGTGAGGTACTCTATAAGGGCGAGGACATCACTAAATGGAACAAAAAGCAGATGCAGGGCTTCCGTGGAAAAAAATGTTCGATTATTTTCCAGGATCCGATGACTAGCTTAAATCCTGTGTTTACAATCGGAAATCAGCTTATGGAGGCAATTTTGCTCCATACAGACCGTAATAAGGAACAGGCGAAGGAACGTGCCATTGAGATGCTGACTTTAGTTGGCGTGAATGAACCGGAAAAGCGTTTAAAACAATATCCGCATGAACTGTCCGGTGGTATGCGGCAGCGCGTTATGATTGCTATGGCACTTGCCTGTGAACCGGATATTCTGATTGCCGATGAACCGACTACAGCGCTTGACGTTACGATTCAGGCACAAATTCTGGAATTGATGCAGGAGCTTCAAAAGAAACTTGGAATGGCAATCATTATCGTTACGCATGATCTTGGTGTTATTGCAGATATGTGTGACGAAATCATTGTTATGTACGGTGGCCGTGTCTGTGAGCGCGGTACGGCAGATGATATTTTCTATCATCCATGTCATGAATATACCAAAGGTTTGCTTCGTTCCATTCCGAGCACCAGCCGAATGAAAGAGCGTCTTGTGCCAATTGGCGGTACGCCGATTAACCTGCTAAATATGCCAAAGGGCTGTGCATTCTGTGCCCGTTGTGATAAGGCAATGAAAATCTGCCTGGATACGGTGCCGCAGGAAATGCGGGTAGGCGATACACATCTTGCAAGTTGCTGGATGAATGTAAAAGCCCAGTATGAAGCCGAAAACGGAGGTATCAGGAATGAGCAGTAATGACAAGAATGAATGTTTAGTAGAAGTAAAAGACTTAAAACAGTATTTTCCGATAAAGACCGGATTTGGAAAGACGGTTCCGCTAAAGGCAGTAGACGGTGTTTCCTTTTCCATTAAACCGGGAGAAACCTTAGGCCTGGTAGGAGAATCCGGCTGTGGAAAAACGACCGTTGGTCGCTCCTTACTCCAGTTATATAAGCCAACCGGCGGTGAAGTTTATTTTAAAGGAGAGAAAGTAACAGACCAGAATATCAAAGCTTTGCGCAAAGAGATGCAGATGGTATTTCAGGATCCCTATTCTTCCTTAAATCCGCGTATGACCGTAGAGGACATCATTGGAGAACCTTTGGATGTACATAAGCTCTATAGTACAAAAGCGGAGCGTAGAGAAAAAATATTGGAATTAATGGAATTGGTTGGCTTGAATGCAGAGCATGCTACCCGCTATGCCCATGAATTTTCCGGAGGACAGAGACAGCGTATCGGTATTGCAAGAGCACTTGCAGTAAATCCGAGTTTTATCGTTTGTGATGAGCCGGTGTCTGCACTGGACGTTTCCATTCAGGCACAGGTCATAAATATGTTTGAAGATTTACAGGAAAAACTGGGTGTTGCATATTTGTTTATCGCTCACGATCTTTTGGTTGTGCGTCATATTTCGGATCGTATTGCGGTTATGTATCTTGGAAAGATTGTGGAGATTGCAGATGCAGACGAACTGAATGAAAATCCAATGCATCCTTACACAGAATCTCTGCTCAGCGCTATTCCAATGCCAGATCCGAATCTGGCCAAAACGCGCAAACGGATTATCTTGGAGGGAGATGTTCCAAGCCCGATGAATCTGCCGAGTGGTTGTGCGTTCCGTACCAGATGCCGTTATGCTACTGAGCAGTGTGCAAAGGAGTGTCCATCTTTAACCGATAGAGGAAACGGACATTTTGTTTCTTGTTTCAACAAATAGGATAATAAATGAATTAACCATATCGTTTATGATATGTTTAATGAATAAAAGTATTTCTAGGAGGAATATTATGAAGAAGAAAATTGTATCAGCTATGATGATTGCGGCAATGGCTGCAAGCATGTTTACCGGATGTGGTTCTTCTGCAAGCAGTGAAAGTACCACAAGTACGACAGCAGGAGAGGCATCTACCGAGGGTTCTGTATCTACCTCAGATGGTTCTACACTCCGCATTAACCTTGCAAGTGAACCTACTTATCTGGATCCGGCACTTAATTCGACTATGGATGGTGGTGCTCTGGCATCCAACAGCTTTGTAGGACTGTTTATGTTTGATGAGGACAGTAACCCGGTTCCGGCACTGTGTGATTCTTATACAGTAAGTGATGACGGACTGACCTATACGTTTACTTTAAAAGATGGTTTGAAATGGAGTGACGGTTCTGACCTTACTGCAGCAGATTTTGAATATTCCTGGAAAAGAGCAGCAGATCCGCAGACTGCAGCAGATTATTCTTATCTGTTCGATGTGTTTGCAAAAGACGGTGATGTTATCAATGTAAAAGCAGAAGGAAACACATTAACGGCAGTTCTTGCAGCTCCGTGCCCATACTTCCTGCAGTTGTGTGCATTCCCTATCTTTATGCCGGTTCCGCAGGCAGCAGTAGAAGCTGCAGATCCGGATGGAACAAACCCGGGTGCATGGTGCTCTGAAGCAGGTTTTGTATCCAATGGCGCATATGTATGTACCGAGTGGAAACACAATGAATCTATGGTATATGAGAAGAATCCGTATTTCTATGATGCAGATAATGTAAAAGTAGAAAGACTGGAATTCATGTTATCTGCAGATGATACAGCTACTTTTTCTGCTTATAATGCAGGAGACCTTGATTTTATCGAAGAAGTACCAAACGATGAGATCGCATCTGTGATTAACAACGAAGATTTCCATGTAGATGAACAGTTGGGAAATTACTATGTTGCATTTAACGTAAATGATGCTATGTTCGACGGAATGTCCGCAGAAGATGCAGCTACCCTGCGTCATGCACTTGGTATTTTAATTGACCGTGATTACATCGTAGAAAATATCGGACAGACCGGACAGAAAGTTGCAACTGCATTCGTACCGGAAGGAATGTCAGACGGTAATGGTGGAATCTTCCGTGAAGATGATTACGATTATCCGGATGCAGATTCCAAGGGATACTTTAGTGCGGAATATGATTTCGAAGCTGCAAAAGCAGAAGCAACTGAATTACTGGAAAGCATTGGTTACAAATTTAACGATGATGGAACTTTAAGTGATGAAAATCCGATTTCTGTGGAATATCTGATTAATGAAAATACCGGACATCAGGCAATTGCAGAGGCAATTCAGTCTGACTGGTCTTCCATCGGTGTTGATGTAACAATCAAGACAGAGGAGTGGGATACTTTCTTAAATGATCGTAAAGCAGGTGCATTTTCCGTTGCACGTGAAGGCTGGGTTGCAGATTATGATGACCCGATTAATATGCTTGAAATCTTTACCTCAGATTCTGGAAATAACGATCCGCAGTTAGGAAAGAATCCAGAAAATTCCGCAACACTGGAATGGAGTGCATATGATGAGCTGATCAATCAGGCAAGAACTACAACAGATTTTTCAGCACGTGTGGATCTGCTTCATCAGGCAGAAGATATGTTAATGGATACCTGGGCTGTGGTACCGATTTATTACTATAATGATCTCTATATGTGCAAGAGCAATATTTCAGGTGTTTACAATACAAAATTCGGTACAAAATACTTTATGTATGCATCTATCGACTAATTGTTGAAAGAGCAGGAAAGCAGCTTGTGACCGACAGGTAAAAAATACATCCGAAAATGATAAGCCCCCTGTCTGCAGACAGGGGGCTTATTTATACACGGAGCGCCTGATTTCGCTATTCTATCAGTTTTTTGGGTTCAAATATTCTGTCAGCAGCAAAAAAGTGTTTAAAATGCCATCCTTATGGCTGCGTTCATATCCGTGAGAAGCATAAACTCCGGAACCGATGAGGCCGTGTTTTACGTCATATCCGGCAGTTAAGGCAACATCGGCATCGGAACCGTAATGTGGATAAACGTCTACGGCAAAATCAAGATTCTTCCGTTTGGCAGCGGCAATCAGGTTAGAAACTACATCGTAATTATATGGACCTCTGCTGTCTTTGGCGCAGATGGAAACCTGATGCTCTCTGCAGGAAAGCCCTTCGCCTACGCAGCCCATATCTACGGACAGAACTTCTGTGACATCGGAAGGAATGGAAGCGGCTCCGCCATGACCAACTTCCTCATAAACCGTGATGTGCTGATAAACCTTTCGCGGCAGAGAAATATGCTCCTCTTTTACATATTTGGCAAAGCCGAGTAAAATGCCTACACTTAATTTGTCATCCAGAAAACGGCTTTTAATGTAACCGTTTGGGGTGACGGTGGTGCGTGGATCGAAGCATACCACGTCACCCGGCAGGATGCCAAGGGCAAGGGTGTCTTCTTTGGAGGATACTTTTTCGTCCAAAACAACTTCCATGCTGTCAAAGGTTCTTGTTGTAGAGTCGAAGTCGTCGTTTACATGAATAGAAGCGTCTTTAAGCTGGAAGGTTCCGCTGTAAATTTTGCCGTCTCTGGTATAGATTCTGCAGTTTTCCGCCTCGGCATTGTTGGCGTTCATGCCGCCGATGGGAGACAGTTTTAAATATCCGTTGGCATTGATGTCGCAGACCATGGCACCTAAGGTATCAATGTGCGCTTCCATGAAAAGGGCATCCTTCGTATCCGCTCCACCGATTTCGCAGAAAACGCCGCCTTTTACTGTCTGGACTGGTTCATACCCAAGCTCCCGATAAGCATTTAGGACATAGTCGGCAGCTTTTTTTGTAAAACCGGAAGGACTGTCGATTGCAAGAATTTTTTTCGTTTCGGATAAAATATAATTGAAATACGTTTCTGTATTCATGGAAAAACCTCTTTTCTGTTATATTTGATATGTGGGATGGGAATTATAATGTTGTGTGATTATACATGAAATTGAAAAATATACATTTTCCCATTAGATTCACATCTTTTAATATATAACAGGAAATGTAATAAAACAACAGCAAAGAGAAGTTTTCGGAAACGTAGTAGTGAAGATGCAGCATCTCACATTACAATTTCGAAACTTTTTATTTATATATCGTATGAAAGGACATTCTTATGAAACAAATATTAGTGATCGCAACCGGTGGTACGATTGCCTGCCGTTCTACGGATAAAGGCCTGGTGCCGCAGATAGAAATGGAGGACTTTTTAAATTATGTTCCAAAGATTCATGAGATGTGCAGTCTTCACGCCATTCAGCTTATGAATTTGGACAGCACGAATATGCAACCAAAAGACTGGCTTTTGATTGCCCGGACAATCAAAAGGGAATATGATAATTACGATGGTTTTGTGGTGCTGCACGGAACAGATACGATGGCGTTTACAGCAGCGGCGCTGTCTTATCTGATTCAGAACAGTAAAAAGCCCATTGTGCTGACTGGAGCGCAAAAGTCCATAGATGAAGATATTACGGATGCAAAGAGCAATGTGATACAAAGTATACTGTATGCAACATCGGAGCAATCAACTAATGTGAATTTTGTATTTGATGGGGAAGTTATTGCAGGTACCAGAGGCAGAAAAGTGCGTAGCAAGAGCTTTAATGCCTTTTCCAGTGTGAATTTTCCGCATAAAGCGGTTATAAGGGATAATAAGGTCTTTCATTATATTGAGGATACAGATGAACAACCGGTAAAATTTTATGACAAATTAAATGAAAATATTTTTGTCTTAAAGCTGATACCTGGTATGGATGCAGAAATTCTGGACTGTTTGAAAAATCGATATGATGCGGTTATAATAGAAGGGTTCGGAGTGGGAGGAATTCCAAGCCTGGAGACTATGAAATATAAAGAAAAAATAGCGGAGCTGTTGGACGCAGGGACAGAAATCGTCATCACTACTCAAGTCCCTATGGAGGGCAGTAATTTGGATATCTATGAGGTTGGGCGTACCTTTAAACAGAATCCCCGGATTCTGGAAGCTTATGATATGACAATCGAAGCTATTGTTACAAAAATGATGTGGGTGATGGCGGAGGCGTATACCCACGAAGAAATTCGGAAATTATTTTATAAAAAGATTAATTATGATATCGAGAGATAAAGAAAGGGTGTTTATTTTGACGAGAGAAACCATAACGGAATTAAGAAAACAGATGAAAAAGGAAAAAATCGACGCTTATATGATCGTTACGGATGATTTTCACGGTTCGGAGTATGTGGGAGATCATTTTAAGGCCAGGGCCTATATATCTGGTTTTACCGGATCGGCGGGAACGCTTGTGGTGACACAGGATATGGCAGGGCTATGGACGGACGGCAGATACTTTTTACAGGCAGGGGAACAGCTTGCTGGAAGCGGCATCGACCTGTTTAAAATGGGTGAGCCGGGCGTGCCAACGGTACATCAATTTATTGTTCAGAAATTAAAAGCCGGTCAGGTGCTTGGCTTTGACGGTCGGACGGTCAATGCGCGAGAAGCCTTTGCATTAAAGGAAGAACTGGAAAAAAAGAACGCATCTGTTGTATATGAGCTTGATCTCGTGGACAGGGTATGGGTAGATCGTCCTGCATTATCCGCAGAGCCGGTTACGCTGTTGGAGGAAATATATACCGGGGAATCCAGGGAAACACGTATTGCCAGGGTACGCAAGGTCATGGAAGAACGGGGAGCAGACTTATTTGTTCTTGCTTCTTTGGATGATATCGCATGGCTTCTTAATATCCGAGGGAATGATGTTGCCTATAATCCAGTTGTACTATCCTATCTTCTGGTGGGGAAAAAGGACATTCGGCTGTATATAAATGAAACGGTGTTGGATGACACAGTAAAAGCGGCGCTTGGACAGGCAGGAGTTTCCTTTTATCCGTATAATTCCATTTATGAGGATATGAAAAAGATCAATACGAAAAATACGGTAATGCTTGATGCAACAAAGGTAAATTTTTCGCTGATCAGCAATATTCCGGATGCCGTTCCAACACTGGATATTCCCTGCCCGACAGTGCTTATGAAAGCGGTGAAAACACCGGTAGAAGTGGAAAATGAAAAGAAAGCGCATATCAAAGACGGGGTTGCTGTCTGCAGATTTTTGTATTGGCTGAAAACCAATGTGGGAAAAATTCCGATGACTGAAATCTCGGTTGCCGAAAAACTGGAAGAATTTCGTCAGATGGGAGAAAACTACAGGGGACAGAGCTTTGATCCGATTGCAGCCTATGCTGAGCATGGTGCTATTGTGCATTATTCGGCAACGCCGGAGACAGATAAGGAGATAAAAGCAGACAGCTTTCTTTTGTTGGATACCGGAGGACAGTATTTAGAGGGTACGACGGATATTACAAGAACCGTTGCTCTTGGCGGAATCACCGCTGAAATGAAAAAGTATTTTACCGCTGTTTTAAAGGGGAATTTGAACCTTGTTGCCGCAAAATTTAAGAAAGGCTGTGTAGGCGTTAATTTAGACTACCTGGCGAGAGAAGCACTTTGGGAAATGGGAATGGATTATAATCACGGTACCGGGCACGGTGTGGGATATTATTTAAATGTTCATGAAGCGCCGAATGGATTTCGCTTTAAGCAGGTGCCTGAACGCAATGAAAGTGCAGTATTTGAAGAGGGCATGATTACTTCAGATGAGCCGGGATTGTATTTGGAAGGAAAATATGGCATTCGTCTGGAAAATCTGATTGTGTGTGAAAAGTATATGGAAAATGAATATGGAGAATTTTTGCAGTTTAAACCATTAACCTTTGTGCCGTTTGATTTGGACGCGGTAGAACCATCTCTTATGACGGAAAAAGAGAGAGCACGTTTGAATCAGTACCATGCAGAAGTTTTTGAAAAGATAAGCCCTTATCTGAATGAGGAAGAAAAAGCGTGGTTGGCTCATGAAACGCGGGCAATTTAGCCACAGGACTTTAGAAGGAGAGATATGCTGCCGATATATTTAGCAAAGAGGTAATTAGCTAACAGAGCAAGGAGAAAAGGGAGTATGAATATAAACGGCAGCAGTATAGGAGCGACGATTGGCATAATCGATAAGGAAGTACTTCGGAAACGTCGGGAAAATCAGGAACGGATTGCAAAAAAGAAAGAGGAAGGTCAGAAAGAAGCTGTAAAAATCATAACAGATGCTATGGAAAAGGGCATTTCTATGGTGGATGCAAGAAAAGAGGCAGATGATGTTCTTGCCGTTACCAGTAAAGACATTGTGGGAGAGTGCTTAAATCAGGTTAGAGAGCATATCCGGGATACAATAGAGGAAAATGAGAAAAAGGCGCAGGAGTTAAAAGAAAAGAAAAAGAAAAAAGAGGAACGAAAAAAAGAGAAGGAAGAAAGGGAAGCTATTCGAAAAGGCAGGCTTGTTTTAAAGCAGGTTCTGATTCCGGTGGTCAGAGAGGCTGCATTTGAGACAGAAGTGATAGCAGAGGTTGGTATGGAGGAAGTATACCGGTATGTGATGGCTGTGGATATGCCGACTTCTGTGGATGTAGGGGATTTGCTGGATACACAGGCATAGGTTCGCTGAGAATTTTTTGCTGTCGCACAAAAATGTGCGGCAGCTTTTTTTATGTAAACTAATATGAAAAACAAGGAAAAAAGAAGAATATCATGGAAATAGAATGTAAATATAGTAAAAGAAATGTAAAAAAGATAAAATAAATGTTTACATAGGAAATAAAATGAAATATAATGAAATGTAAGAAGGAGGATACCAGTATGCTGGAACAGAAGTGGTATACGGTTGCGGATGTGGCAGCATTGACCGGGCTTACCAGCCGGACGATTCGGAATTATCTGAAAGATGGTACGCTGCATGGGAAAAAGATTGGTGTGCAGTGGCGCTTTACAGAAGACGATATTAACGGTTTGTTTCAGGAGGTTGATTTTGGTCAGAAGCTTCAGGAAATTGAGGATAATCTGGTAGCCGATTTTTTGAAAGAAACGGCAAGAGATGAGGAAACGGAGTGCCGAATCCTTGATATTCCGGATGTGACAGAAGAAGAATGGAAGCGGAGTTTAAAAAAAATCCGCAGGGAGATAGATGAAAAAAAAGAAGGAATGCCTAAATTTGCCTGGGAGTATGTGGTAGAGGAAAAAATGCTTCGGGTTGTGATCGCAGGCAAGCCGAAGGATGTGGAGCGGATGGCAAAACGGGTAAAAAGAGGCTTGAAGACAGATGCAGAATGATATGGCGACCGTCATTGCAGAACGGTGTATTGACTATTATTACGATAAAATACAGGAAGAAAATTTAAAGAAATATAACCGGATTCAGAAGAAAAAAGAGCTTCGCCGGAAAAAATACAGGACGATGGGAGAAGTCTGCCTTCTTTTGGTCATGATTATACTGTGCATGTCTATTATCTGGATGGAGGTGCGGGTACGCGATCAGGCAGTTCAGGTGGCAGAACTACAGTCGGAGCTTAACAGCATTACAAACAAAAATGCAGATGCAAAAAAAAGACTGGAGGATGCAGCGGATTACCAGTGGATAGAGCAGGAAGCAAAAAAACTCGGCATGACATATCCTTCTGCTGATATGGTGGTTTATTATGATGCGCCGAGTGAGGATTATATGATACAGACAGAAGAAATACCGGAGGATTGAGTTCCGGTATTTTTATATTGCAGATAGACAATACAAAGAAAGAGAAAGAGGGAATCATGATGTACGGTTTGGTTCATGTATATGAAGGAGATGGAAAAGGAAAGACTACGGCAGCAGTGGGACTTTCCGTGAGATGTGCCGGAAACGGCGGATGCGTTCTTTTTACACAGTTTCTAAAAGACGGTTCTTCTGGGGAAATTTCGGTTTTAAAACAGATGAAACAGATTACGGTGTTGCCTGCGGAAAGAAAATTCGGCTTTACATTTCTGATGACTGAGGACGAGAAAAAGGAAGCGTCTGATTACTACACTGCATATTTTGAAAAGATTACGGAAACAGTACGAAAGACACATTATGATCTGCTGGTATTGGATGAAATCATTGGGGCATGTAATACAGGAATGCTAGAGGAGAGTTTGTTACTGGAATTTCTGGACAGCCGCCCGGAAGGATTGGAGGTCGTGCTGACAGGACGGGATCCGTCTGACAGCCTGCGGCAGTGCTGCGATTATGATTCCGAAATAAAAAAGAAGAAGCATCCCTTTGATAACGGTACTGCGGCAAGAGATGGGATAGAAAGGTAAGCTATGCCGGCAGGACAGACAAGAGAGAAAAGACGGACGCTAAAAGGTTCGCAGAGAAGGAATAGAAGAAAAAGAAGAAAGAAAGAGCAGCAGGCAGCCGCAGGGTTGCTTACTATGCTGCTACTTGGACTGGTGGTATTGGCAATAGTGTTTTTCTTAAAGGGAAAGGGAAATGCTTCTGCAAAAAAGGAAAACCTGCAAGCAGATGGAAGGCCGGAGCTTGATGTGGAACTTCTTACGATAAATCCCTATTCGAGACCTGGTACGGCGCTGGAGGAGGTAAACGGAATCGTAGTGCATTACACGGCAAATCCAGGAACCGGAGCAATCCAGAACCGTGATTATTTTGAAGGTCTGAAGGATTCGGGAGAGACATATGCCAGCAGCCATTTTGTGATTGGGCTTGAAGGGGAGATTGTTCAGTGCATCCCCTGCAATGAGATTTCCTATGCTTCCAATGAGAGAAATAATGATACGATTTCCATTGAATGTTGTATCCCGGATGAAACAGGAAAATTCAACGACGCAACCTATGCATCGTTAGTGGAACTGACCTCGTGGCTTTGCAGAAGGTATGGGCTTGACGCGGATGATGTAATACGTCATTATGACGTGACCGGAAAAATGTGTCCGAAATATTATGTGGAGCATGAGGACGCCTGGGAACAGTTCAAAAGCGATTTGGAAACATCTTGATAAATATACGGGAATAAAGTAAAATAATGTCAATAGTTAAGATGAAAAGGACAATTTATGATAGAAGCAATATATGAAGCAATCGAAAAACAGGAGGATGTGCGAAAGAATCTTTCATTGTTCCGCCAGTGCCTGAAAGATGAGGGGGCGCCAAAGCAGGTAAAGACAGAGGTATTTACCGCACTGCTGGGGGCAGAGGACCCGAAGGTGCGAAAAAATGCAGCGCTTGCATTAGGTGATATGAAGATGCAGGAAGCACTTTTTTCCCTGTATCATGCCTACGAAAAGGAGGATAAGAATTTTGTAAAGAGTTCTTATCTTGCGGCAATGGGCAGACTGGATTGTAAGGCATATTTGAAGGACTTTGAACGGTTGTATGAAAAACTCTGTGGATGTGCTCCGGCAGAGGAAGAAAAAAAACATATCAATGCCCAGATTAAAGAGCTTGAAAAAATACTCTTAAAGTTAAGGGGCATAAAAAAGCATACATTTACCGGGTATGACAGAAAAAATCGCGTTATTTTAACAACGGAAAAAGAATTTTATGAGATTACCGCGAACCAGGTGAAACGGGGAAAGACGGCAAAGCATCCGCTTGGAGTAGAAGTGGTTACGGAAAATTTAAGACAGCTTTTGGATATCAGAACCTACCGTGAACTGTTGTTTTCGCTCAAGTGTAAAGCTAAGCTAGCACCGGACGCAAAGAAGATAGGGGAAGAACTTGCAGATTCTGATTTACTTTCCCTGTTGGGAGAGTGGCATGATGGGGATGCGCCGTTTTACTTTCGTCTGGAAATACGGAGTACCATGTCCTTAGACGAAAAGGCGGCGTTTGCAAAGAAAGTGGCATCTGTTATAGAGGAGAGAACCGGGAGAGCGCTTATTAACTCCACAACGGATTATGAGGTGGAAATAAGGCTTTTACAGAGCAGAGACGGTTTCTTTTTTCCGTGTGTGAAACTTTTTACAATTCCGATGAAACGTTTTTCCTACCGAAAGAACAGCATCGGAGCTTCCATGCATCCGGCACAGGCGGCTCTTATCATGCAGCTGGTAAAGCCATATCTGAAAGAAGATGCACAGATATTGGATCCCTTTTGTGGTGTGGGGACTATGTTGATTGAACGCAATAAGCTGGTTCCGGCGAGAGAGATTTACGGGATTGATATTTTTGGCGAGGCTATCGAAAAGGCGCGGGAGAATACAAAAGCGGCGGATATGCGCGCATGGTATATCAACCGGGATTTTTTTGACTTTACACATGACTATAAGTTTGACGAAATCATTACGGATATGCCGCCCAGGGGAAAGAAATCAAAAGAGGAGCAGGATGAGCTTTATGCCCGTTTTTTTGCAAAATCAGCAAAGCATCTTGCCGGGGATGCAGTGGTCATACTGTATTCTAATGAGATTGGATTTGTGAAAAAACAACTCCGTCTGGATTCCAGATTCCGTTTGTTGCAGGAATATTGTATGCGGAAAAAAGACGGATATTATATCTTCATTATAGGATTTAAGGAGGGGGTGATTTGATGGAACGCGGACTACGGAAAGAAGATTTGCTTATTTCAGAGGAAAAGCTGATTGACAGGAATCTGATACAGGAACTTCAGACGCGGTTCTGTGAGGCAAATGACCTGTATACGGTGTGCCTGGACAAGAACAGAAATTATATCGGGAAGCTTTATGGAACGGAAGAAGAACGGGAATATATAAAAGCGAAGGTACCGAAGGAGGTTTATGCAACACTTCTGGATAGATTATATACGACAGAGGTGGAGGATGTAGTAGAGGAGCCTCTTGGGGAAGAGGGACTAAAGCTTTGTGGAATCGTGATACGTCTGAATCGGAAGCCTGCCGCTGTATGGGTGGCATTTGCCGTGACAGAAAAAAAAGGAGCGATACCGGCGGATGTGCCGGAAAGTATGAAGGCGATTTCGGAAGATCGTTTTTATAAATCTGTACGCTTTTTAGCAACGCTGTCAAAACAATATTTCGCAGCAAAACTTGATGAAACCTTTGCACAGGAGGCTTCTTTGAGGAGCATTGAGGAAAAGGAGCGTGCGGAGGCGGAGTTAAAGCGAAATGAAGCGATGGCTTCTGTGGTACAGGAACTGGTCAGTGAGCAGAAGTTTACAGAGACAGCAGAGCATATCTTACGAGAAATCTGTGAATTTTTAAAGATAGGAAACGGATGCCTGCTCCGCATCAACAAAGAAGACCGGACGGTGGACATGATTTGTGAGTGGACAGCAGAAGGTTTAGAGCCAAAGATGTCGCGGGTAAAGAAGATACCGGAGGAAAGGATACCTTTCCTGACGGGAAAGCCTTTTATTATATCTTCAGACACACCGTTGCCGGCGCGTTTTGAGAAGGCGTTTTCTGAGGTTGGGGCGAGAGCGGCAATGACGTTTCCGATAGAAGTAAACGGCGAAGTTGGTATGTATTTGTGTTTTTATGAGACGGAAAGGGAACGTGTGTGGGAAACACAGGAAATCAAGTTTATAGGAGATGCAAAGCAGGTACTTCAAAGCATTTTAGCTAAACGTATTGCAAAAAATTCGCTGGCAAGTTCCTATGCTTCGCTGGAAGCAATACTTGAAAACGTAGGATGCGGTATCTATGTGAAAGACCCGATTACACGAAAGATTCTTTATACAAACCAGCAGTTCCATGAGATGTTCAAGGCGAAAAAAGATGTGGAAGAATTTGAACTTCTTCTGGAGGAGCAGTATACCGGAAATCCGATGGGAAAGAGCACCGAGGTTTATTCGGATATAGAAAACCGTTATTATGACATCTGTTATACACAGATTAACTGGGTGGATGGACGGTCGGTTATGCTGTGTACCATTTATGATGTCACGGACAAAAAAATATCTCAGCAGAAAATTGAGCGTCAGGCAAGCAACGATTTTCTTACCGGTTTATATAACAGAATGCGCTGTGAGCAGGATCTGACAGAATATATTGAAAGAACAAAGATGGCAGGCGGACAGGGCGCACTTTTATATATTGATCTGGATGATTTTAAGCATATTAACGATGGACTGGGGCATCAGTACGGGGATGTGCTCCTAAAAGCAATTTCCCACAGTCTGCAGCGGGTATCCGGTATTGAGACAACCTGTTACCGGATGGGTGGTGATGAATTTATCATTATCGTTTCCCACTATCATTACAATATGCTAAATCAGATATTGGAGGATATCCGTGCTATCTTTACAAAGCCGTGGTTTTTGAAGGGAGCAGATTATTACTGTTCCATGAGCATGGGGATTGTGCGGTTCCCGGCGGACGGAGATACGGTACAGGAACTGATAAAAAAAGCAGATATTGCTTTGTATGAGGCCAAAAAAAGCGGAAAGAACCGGATTGAGTATTATAACGACAATGTAGAATCAACGTCGATTAAGCGTTTGGAAATGGAAAAAAATATGCATGATGCGGCACTGGATTCCTGTCGGGAGTTCGAGGTTTACTATCAACCGATTGTGGATATTTCAAAGCCGGGAGCTCCATGTTCCGGGGCGGAGGCACTGATTCGGTGGAACTCGCAGAAAATGGGATTTATATCGCCGTCGGAATTTATCCCGTTAGCAGAGTATCTGGGGTTAATCAATCCCATTGGAGATTTTGTGCTGGAGGAAGCCTGCAAGCGCTGCAAATATTGGAATGACATGGGACATCCGGAGTACAGGATCAATGTAAATCTTTCCGTTGTCCAGCTTCTACAGAATGATATGGTGGAACGTATTCGAAAAGTTTTAAGGGAAACGAAGTTAAAGCCGACGAATCTGACGCTTGAAGTAACCGAAAGCCTTGCTATCAATGATATGACGCGAATGAAACGGGTGCTTGCGCAGATTAAGCAGCTTGGTGTATGGGTGGCGTTAGATGATTTTGGAACAGGCTATTCTTCTTTGAATCATATCAGAGAGCTGCCGATAGATGTCATAAAGATTGACCGTTGCTTTGTTGTGGATATCGGGAAAGATGATTATTCCGAAGTTTTTGTGAAAATGGTATCAGAGCTTGCGGATACCATCGGTGTGCGTATGTGTGTGGAAGGTGTGGAAAAAGATGAACAGCTTGATAAGCTGAAAAAAATGAAAGTGCAGTATATTCAGGGCTTTTATTACGGGCGACCGATGCGTGCAGTTGACTTCGAGGATAAATATTTATAATTAGGGTACTATTTTGGAAAAATGGAGAAAAAACAGGAAGATTTGTCGTGGTTACACGTCAGAATCCTCCTGTTTTTTTCATGGTTCAAATGATCAAATGGCAATATCCAGTTCCACAGGGCAGTGGTCGGAGCCAATAATGTCGGTTAAGATTTTTGCATCCGTAAGCTGATTGTTCAGGCATTCGGAAGTAAGAAAATAGTCAATCCGCCATCCGGCATTTTTCTCACGCGCTTTAAAACGGTAGGACCACCAGGAGTAAATTCCTTCTTTATCCGGATAGAAATAGCGGAATGTATCGGTAAATCCGCTGTCCAAAAGAATCGAGAATTTTTCTCTTTCTTCATCGGTAAAACCGGCATTCTTTCGATTCGTCTTTGGATTTTTCAAGTCAATCTCCTTATGGGCAACGTTTAGGTCACCGCATAAAATAACAGGTTTTTGCGTTTCCAGATTCTTTAAGTAGGTGCGAAAATCGTCTTCCCATTGCATACGGTAGGAGAGTCGTTTTAATTCATTCTGGGAATTAGGAGTATAACAGGTGACAAAATAGAAGTTATCGTATTCCAGAGTAATCACACGCCCTTCTGTGTCATGTTCGGCAATGTCCATGCCGTACCGGACAGACAGAGGTTCTTTCTTTGTGAAAATGGCAGTACCGGAATAGCCCTTTTTTTCAGCGTAATTCCAATATTGATAATAACCTGGAAGTTCCAGTTCGATTTGCCCTTCCTGCAGCTTTGTCTCTTGTATACAGAATATATCTGCATCTATTTTTTTGAAAAAATCCAGAAATCCTTTTCCAGTGCAGGCGCGCAGCCCGTTTACGTTCCAAGAAATAAATTTCATAGTGCCTCCTTATTTCGTTTCATTCCATATGTTTTCCTGGTCTATTATAAAGGATATTGTCTGTTTGTTCAATTTGATTTTCTGGTTGTTTCGTAGTATAGTATATATGTTGGAGGAATGTAACATGGAACGTGTAGAAGATATTGAGCTATGTAGGATTGCAGATGCAAAGGTGAAAGAAAAAGTGATGTTTTTATTGATACGTCACAGAGTTCCCTATGCGGAGCGGTGGGATGAGGTGCCGCTGTTAAAAAGAGGAAAATACCATGGGGCAAAGGAGGTCTGTGTGGTATTGACACATCCGGAACACCGGAAGGAAGCAATTGAGATTATACAGGGTATGGATAAAGAGATTCAAAGCCAGATTATCCTGCCGGAGGATGAGAAATAGAGAAAGTGGGGAAACAGAATGAAGAAAGCTGAAATCAGTAAAGCACTTGAAGTATTAAATAAGATTAAAGAACAGAAGCTGGATATCCGTTTTGATGATATGACGGTGGACAAGACGGTCGCACTTGCCATAGAAGCGTTAGTCATGCAGTATGATAAAGCGGATTAGAATTTATAGAGTCGATTAAGGAATGGAAATATGAACATAGTAATGTTACTCAGACCTAAAAGCGAGGTCGCATATATTTACGACGATAATTCGGTGCGTCAGGGACTCGAGAAGATGCATACTCACGGTTATACGGCAATTCCGGTCATTGATCGGGAGGGCGGCTATGTGGGGACCGTCAGCGAAGGAGATTTTCTCTGGCATATGCTGGCACATGGAACGGCGGATATGCATGCTCAGGAGGCATATCGAATTACCGATATTTTAAGAAAAGGCTGGAACGGGCCGGTCAAGATAGATGAAACAATGGACGAGCTGTTGCTTCGTGTCATGGATCAGAATTTTGTCCCGGTGGTGGATGACCGGATGCGTTTTATGGGAATCATTACGCGGAAAGATGTCATCAAATATTTTCATAGTCAAAGGAAAAAGGATGAATGATAAAAGCAGTTATTTTTGATATGGACGGAGTTCTTATTGATACCGAAAAGCATCTTGTACGCTGTTGGTGTGAGGCGGCACAGGAATTTGGCTTTCCTATGACAAGAGAAGATGGTCTGCGTTTGCGGAGTTTGGCGGCAAAATATGCAGAACCGCTGTTGCAGGAGAGATTCGGGGTGGATTTTGATTATGAAAAGGTTAGAAGTCGTAGAAAACAGTTGATGAACGAGACATTAGCAGCACAGGGCATAGAAAAAAAGCCTGGTGCAGAGGAACTATTAAGTTTCCTGCGTGAACATGGGATTAAGACTGCGGTGGCGACAGCGACAGACGAGGAAAGAGCCGGGCGCTATTTAAAGGAGATTGGAATTTTTTATCAGTTTGATGAAATTGTCTGTGCCACTATGGTAGAAAATGGCAAGCCTAAGCCGGATATTTATCTTTACGCCTGTGAGAAAATCGGTGAAAAGCCGGAAGACTGCATAGCGGTAGAGGATTCACCAAACGGTCTTCGGGCGGCTTTGGATGCAGGCTTAAAGGCTGTTATGGTGCCGGATCTCACGCAGCCGGAGGAAGATATAAAAAAAGAGCTTTTTGCCGTGGCAGATTCCCTGCAGGATATCATTCCCGTTATCAAACGGGAAAATCAGATTTAACATAAAAACAGTTCTAAAATGAATACAATCATACAGGATAATACAGCAACCTGAAACAGGCTGCGTCCCGACCAGGCGAGCAGGATGCCGACGATAAGTGCTGCCCAGGCAGAGTAAATGCTTCCGGTGGCATCCAAAATGGCAGGAAATGTCATGACGGCCAGTGTTACATAAGGGACGTAGTATAAAAAGGAGCGTATTGTCCTGTTTTTTATTTCTTTGCGGATCAGTGTCAAAGGCAGTACCCGAATCAGGTAAGTGACAAGTGCCATGACACCGATATAGAGATATACGTTAGTGTTCATCATTTGTTTCCTCCTTGACTGGGAATAATATGGCAGCGGCTCCGGCAATCAGAACTGTAAGTAAAATAATGCGGATGCCGGAAGAAATATCTTTTAATACCGGAAGTCTGGAAAAGGCATAGCTTGCAGCCATGGAGATTGCCACGAGTCCCGCAATGATTTTACTTTTTCGCGCCGGAGGGATGATGATGGCAAGAAACATACCATAAAGTCCTACGCTTAAAGCGTTTACGATGTTGGTCGCAAGAACATTCCCCATGATACAGCCAAGCAGCGTGCCAAGTGCCCAGCCAGGGCCGCCAAGTGTGATCATGCCGTAGGTGTAAAAGGGGTTTAAGTAACCCGGACGGGCGACAGAAAGCCCGAAATATTCATCTGTAATATAAAAGCCAAGAATCAGCCGATGGATAATGGAGGTGTCCGGTGACAATTTCTGGCTTAGGGCGCAGGACATCAAAAGATATCTGGCATTTGCAATAAGCTCCATTACGGCGACTTCAAAAAGGCCTGCACCAGCAGCAATCAGCGTGAAGCCTGCAAATTCTCCGGCAGAGGCATTGATTAACATACTGGTAAGCATGGACTGAAATGCTGTAAAGCCAGCATTTTTAGCGGCAATTCCCAGAGTAAATGAAACGGCAAAATAGCCTAAAGCAATGGGGATACCGTCGCGCAGCCCTTTTTTGTACCAGGTCATATTTGATTCTATCATTTCAATCAATTCTCCTTAGTAGTTTATTACCTGTCATTACATAACAGATATTGTAACGGTTTTCTTGAAATTCGTCCAGTGAATATTTATAATGGCAATAGAACCAGGAAGGAACAAAAACACGAGGACAGGAAGGAAGAAAAACGTGACGGGAAGATACCGTTTTTTATGGCAGAAAACAAAAGAGGGAAATGCGAAACTGCTTAGGGCATACGGGGAGACACCGGAGGTCGTTTTGCCGGAGCAGATAGCCGGATGCCCCTTAACGGACATTGGAGCATACTGTTTTTCGGAGGCGGAGCATCTGCCGAGAGAGAATGTGCTGGAAACAGAGGTATTCCTGGATGAAGAAGGAAAATTTTCAGATAGGGATGCTGGGAGAAATCCCCTGGCGGTACTGGCGGGAGATTACCCGGAGTGTATTCTCTTGCCGGATAGTATAAAAAAAGTCGGAAATCTTTCCTTTTATAACTGTAGAAAATTAAAGAGTTTGAAAATAGGAAAAGAACTTGTGGAAATCGGCAGTGATGCTTTTATGAATTGCCGGAATTTAAGAGAACTTTTTGTATCCTGTGATGTGAGGGATAGAACCGGATTAAAACAAATTCTTGCGCAGATTTCCTGGGGGATTACTGTAGTGTTCCAAAAGAGGGATACGGTTTTTGCGAAGGTGTTTTACCCGGAGTACCAGGAGGTTTATGACGAGATTGCTCCGGCTCATATTTTTGGACGGAATATTGAAGGTGAAGGTTTTCGAGCAAGACAGAGTTTTAAGGAGGGCGCCATTGATTTGGCACAGTATGATCTCATTTTTCCGAGAGCCTGTGTAGAGGAAAATGAAGACACACTGCTTGCGCTTGCAGTGGCAAGGCTTTCCTATCCCGTGGATTTAAAAAGCGAACCGAGACAGCTTTATGAAACTTATATGAAGGAACACAGTGGTCATCTGGCGAAAAAAGAGATAAGGGAAAAAAATCTCTCATCGTTGTGTTTTCTCTGTGAGAATCGTTATCTTACCGGAGCGGCGCTTGATGAAACTGTTACGCTGGCAGCAGAAGCGGGATGGGTGGAAGGAGCGGCAAGCCTGCTGAAATGGAAAAAGGAATATGACACGAAGGAAAAGAAAGACCGCTACGCCTTCGATGATTTTTAGAAAGGGAAATGCATGGCACATATAGAAACACAGAGTGAGTGGGAAGCGAGAATGTCAGAAAAGATTTTAGGGTTCGTGCGAAACGAAGTCTGTCTTGATTTACGTTTTTTACAGGTGGCATTATCTGCGCTTATACCGAAACCGGAGGAAGGACTGGCTGCATTTGCCACAGATGGGAGATATCTTTCTTTTTCGCCGGAGTGGGTGATAAGAGTGTTTCGGCATAACGCACCATATCTGGATCGGGCATATCTGCATACCGTTTTGCACTGCATTTTTTCTCATCCGTGGATAGGTGGAAACCGGGACAGGCTGCTTTACGGTCTGGCCTGTGATATTGCGGTGGAATATACGATTGATGGAATGGGAAAGCCCTGCACGAAGCGCGCGTTAAGCTATTTACGGCAGCAGTTTTATGAAAAAATCCGGGAAGAAAGGAAAGGAATTTCGGCGGCAGTTATCTATCGTATGCTACTTTCCGAGGATGCAGAAAAAATCAATGCTCTCCGGATGGAATTTTATACGGATGACCACAGATATTGGCCGAAGGAGAAAAAACTGACTGCTGGGGAAAGCGAGAATCAAAAAAAGTGGAATAAGATAGCAAGACAGACAGAAATGGAGGAAAAGCGCCGTGGAGATGAGACGAAGGAAGGAGAGGAAATCCTTGCCGCTCAGCTAAAAGTAGAGAGAAGCCGCCGCAGCTACCGGGAGTTTTTACAGAAATTTTCCGTGTTGCGTGAGGAAGTCAAATGCGATCCGGACGAATTCGATTTAAATTATTATACCTATGGGCTTAGAGTGTATCAGAATATGCCACTGATAGAGCCGCTAGAGAGTCGTGAGGTGAAAAAAATACAGGAATTTGTCGTGGTACTGGATACCAGTTATTCCACAAACGGAGAACTGGTAAAAAATTTTTTGAAGGAGACTTTTGCGGTGCTTTCGGAGCAGGACAGCTTTTTTTCTCATTGTAAGATGCATATTATACAGTGTGATGAGAAGGTCAGAAGTGACGAGGAAGTAACAAGTCCTGAGGAATTAAAGCAGCTCCTCAACCGATTTACCATTGTGGGTGGTGGGGGAACGGATTTCCGCCCGGCATTTTCATATGTGGATGAACTGGTAAAAAGCGGAGTATTAAAGAATTTAAAAGGACTTTTATATTTTACTGACGGAAAGGGGATTTATCCGAAAAAGAAACCTGCCTATCAGACGGCATTTCTGTTTTTGGAGGAGTATGATGATGCGTCAGTTCCGGCGTGGGCGATGCGGCTTTTGCTGGAGCCTGAGGAATTTTTGCAGACAAAAGCGGTAAAGGAATAGATAGGAGACAGATATGAATATTAAAGAAGCAAAGGAAGAAATCAAGCATACAGTACAGGCGTATTTAAAGAAGGATGAGAGTGGAGCATATCGGATTCCGGCTATCCGCCAGCGTCCGATTCTGATGATGGGACCGCCGGGTATCGGAAAAACCCAGATTATGGAACAGATTGCAAGGGAGTGCAGGATTGGACTGGTCTCTTATACAATTACGCATCATACGAGGCAGAGTGCGGTGGGACTTCCGTTTATCAGAGAGGAGAAATTTGAAGGAAAAAATTATTCGGTAACGGAATACACCATGAGCGAGATTATCGCCAGCGTTTACCGGAAAATCCGGGATAACGGTACGAAAGAGGGAATTTTATTTATTGATGAGATTAATTGTGTGTCTGAGACACTGGCCCCCACTATGCTGCAATTTTTACAGTGCAAAACTTTTGGCAATCAGGCAGTGCCGGAAGGGTGGATCATTGTGGCAGCGGGAAATCCGCCGGAATACAATAAATCTGTGCGGGATTTTGATATGGTGACGTTAGACCGTGTGCGGGAACTTGATATTGAGGCTGATTTTCATGTCTGGAAGGCCTATGCGAAGGAACGGCAGATAAATAGTGCAATCTTAAGTTATCTGGAGCTTCGCCCGAAGAATTTTTACCGGGTAGAGGCGGACGTGGATGGACTTCAGTTTGTGACGGCGAGAGGTTGGGAGGATTTGAGCAGCCTGATGGAAATTTATAAAGAACTGGATATTCCGGTGACAGAGGAGGTTATTCATGAGTTTCTGCACCATGCAGATGTAGCGGAGGATGTGGCAGCTTATTTTGATTTGTATCAGAAATATCAGGATGATTATGGAATAGGGGATATTCTGAAAGGAAAGGTGCGTCCGGAGGTTTATGCCCGCATTTATGAAGCGGCGTTTGACGAGCGTTTCAGTGTAGTACATCTTTTGCTGGACGGATTATTTCATGGATTTTATCAGGTACAGGAGCAAAAAGCATTGACCGATGGCTGGTATGAGTTTTTAAAAGCATACCGGGCAGGAATAGAGAGTGCAGAGGATTGCGTGGAGTATTACAAATCTCTTTTGGCAGAGTGGCAGGAGGAATTTGCTGCCGAGAAAAAGAGGGAATTTCTGACCAGACAGGAGGAGCAGAGAAAGGAAAAACTGCTCTCACGTTTAAAGGAATATGTACCGAATGGTGGACTTGTGGCAAAGGATAGTTTTGCAGCGGCAAAGACCGGATTTGACGAAGAAAGAGAGAAGTTAGAGCAGGTAGAAAAAGAAACGGAAGAAATGCTTGCGCATGCATTTGATTTTATGGAAAAGGCATTTGAAAACGGAGAGGAAATGGTACTTTTTGTCACAGAGCTTACGGTAAATGCTGCATCAACACAGTTTTTGGCGGAGCATACATCGGAAAAATATGAGCAGTACCGGGAACAGCTTTTGATTGGTACGAGAAAGGCAGGACTGTTGTCGGAATTGAACCGGTAGAAAGAGAGGCGAAAAAGCCTCTTTTTTTATAAAGGATTTATTGATAAAAATTATCAATATGATTATTGACATCTAATAAATGTTAGAGTATACTAACCTCCAGAGAGATGAAAATGATTATCAATAATAATAAAGAAAGAGGATGATATGATGCCGCTTACAATGGTGAACACCGGCGAACCGAGTATTATCAAAAAGGTCGGCGGAAAAGAAGAAACAAGAAAATTCTTAGAAAATCTTGGTTTTGTTACCGGAGGAACTGTTACGGTTGTAGCAGAGGTCGGCGGGAACATGATCGTTAATGTAAAAGATTCCAGAGTTGCAATCGGAAAAGACATGGCGAACAAAATCATGGTTTAAAAGAAAAAAGAAGGAGCAGATTATGAAAACATTAAAAGAAGTTGCTTGCGGAGAAACCGTTACCGTGAAAAAACTGACGGGAGAAGGACCAGTGAAAAGACGTATTATGGATATGGGAATCACAAAAGGTGTTCCAGTATACGTTAGAAAAGTTGCGCCGCTTGGTGATCCGGTGGAAGTGACCGTGCGCGGATATGAACTTTCATTGCGAAAAGCAGACGCAGAAATGATTGAGGTAGAGTAATTTTTTTTACCCACAAGTTAGGAAAAACTAATACAAAGAAGTTTTGACAAATGATAATTAGCAAAAACAAAAAAGGAGTATGAAAATGTCAATGAAAATTGCATTAGCAGGTAACCCAAACTGCGGAAAGACAACATTATTCAATGCGCTTACGGGTTCCAACCAGTTCGTCGGCAACTGGCCGGGCGTAACCGTTGAAAAAAAAGAAGGCAAATTGAAAGGCCATAAAGATGTCACGATTATGGATTTGCCGGGTATTTATTCTCTTTCTCCGTATACCTTAGAGGAAGTGGTAGCAAGAAATTATCTGATTACGGAGAGACCGGATGCGATTTTAAATATCGTGGACGGAACCAATATCGAAAGAAATCTTTATTTATCTACACAGCTTATGGAACTGGGCATTCCGGTTGTTATGGCAGTCAATATGATGGATATTGTAGAGAAAAATGGTGACAAGATACATATTGATAAGCTGAGCAAAAAACTGGGATGTGAAGTGGTTGAGATTTCTGCGTTAAAGGGAACCGGCGTGGAAAAGGCAGCAGAAAAGGCGGTTGCCGCAGCAGGAAATAAAAATGCATCAGTGAGAGTGCATGAGTTTGGAGCGCAGGTAGAAAGCATGATTCAGGCAGTGGAAGAAAAACTGCAGGATGATGTTTCAAAGGAACAGAAACGCTTTTTTGCCATTAAGCTTTTAGAGAAGGACGATAAGATAACCGGACAGATGAAACATGTTCCGGATGTTTCTGAGGAAATCAAAACATTAGAGGATGAGTTTGATGATGATACCGAAAGTATTATCACAAATGAACGTTATGAATATATTGCCTCTATTATTGATGAGTGTGTGACCAAGAATAAAAAGAAAGAGAAGCTTACGACTTCGGATAAGATTGACCGTATCGTAACGAACCGTTTTTTGGCGTTGCCAATCTTTGCGGTGGTCATGTTCTTAGTATATTATGTTTCGGTAACTACCGTAGGTGCAATCCTTACCGACTGGACGAATGACACATTGTTTGGTGAATGGATTATTCCGGGAGCCCAGAGTTTCTTTGAAAATATCGGCTGTGCAGACTGGCTGACCGGCCTTATCGTAGACGGTGTGATTTCCGGTGTAGGCGCTGTTCTCGGTTTTGTACCGCAGATGCTTGTGCTTTTCATCTTCCTTGCATTTTTGGAAGCATGTGGATATATGTCCCGTGTAGCGTTTATCATGGATCGTATTTTCCGTAAGTTTGGTCTTTCAGGTAAATCTTTTATTCCGATGCTGATTGGAAGTGGATGTGGAGTTCCGGGGATTATGGCATCCCGTACGATTGAAAATGACCGTGACCGAAAAATGACGATTATGACAACAACTTTCGTTCCATGCGGAGCAAAATTACCGATTATTGCTTTGATTGCAGGTGCGTTTTTTGACAATGCAGGATGGGTTGCATGGAGTGCTTACTTTGTAGGCGTGGCAGCAATCATCTGCTCCGGTATCATTTTAAAGAAAACAAAAATGTTCTCCGGTGAACCGGCACCTTTTGTTATGGAACTGCCAGCGTACCATATGCCAACGGTTGGCAATGTGTTAAGAAGTATGTGGGAGCGTGGCTGGTCCTTTATTAAGAAGGCAGGAACGATCATCTTATTGTCTACTATTGTTCTGTGGTTCTTAATGAGCTTTGGATGGGTAGACGGAAGCTTCGGAATGCTGGAAGCAGAGCAGTTAGATAGCAGTATTCTGGCAAAGGTCGGAAGTGCCATTGCATGGATATTTGCACCGCTTGGCTGGACGAAGGCTGGCGAAGGCTGGAAGATGGCTGTTGCAGCTGTAACCGGATTGATTGCAAAAGAAAACGTTGTAGCAACCTTTGGTCTTCTCTTTGGATTTGGAGAAGTTGCAGAAGACGGTGCTGAGATTTGGGGAAGCCTTGCAGCAGTTATGACACCGATTGCTTCTTATGGATTTTTAGTATTCAACCTTCTTTGCGCACCGTGCTTTGCAGCAATGGGAGCAATTAAGCGTGAAATGAACAATACCAAATGGTTCTGGTTTGCAATTGGTTATCAGACAGTTCTTGCATATATTGCAGCTATGTGTATTTATCAGATTGGAACATTGATTACAACAGGAGCTTTCGGAATCGGAACAGTTGTTGCATTTGTATTTATCATCGGATTTATTTATCTTTTGTTCCGCCCATACAAAGAAAGCAAGACACTTAATGTGAAGGAGGCAGGAGCATGGCAACAGTAATGACGGGAGCAGTTCTTTTAGGTGTAATAGGCTTGATAATACGAAGCATGGTAAAAGACAAAAAGAACGGAAAATCCCTTCAGTGCGGCGGCGACTGTAAACATTGCGGGGGACATTGCAGCTAGTGTAATGGTACATTACGCTAGAAAAGGAGGACTTTAAGGATGACAAAAAATCTTTCCGTAAAAAGTGAAAAAAAGACGGATGCCAGAAGCTATCACAGAACACAGATGCAGAAGGAGATGGTCATCCAGAAATTGAAAGAACAGGGATGCAGGATTACGAAACAGCGGTTAATGCTTCTTGATATCATCTTAGAGGAGGATTGTTCCTGCTGTAAGGAGATTTATTATAAAGCATCCAAGCTGGATGAAAAAATTGGTTCTGCCACTGTGTATCGCATGGTCAATACCCTGGAAGAAATCGGGGCAATCAGCAGAAAAAACATGTACAAAATTTCCTGTGGAGAAGAATGCATGGAAGAAAATGCATGCTGCGTGGAGCTTTCCGATCACACGACCTGCAATTTGTCTGCAAAGATGTGGAATGCCGTGATTCTGGCAGGCATGAAAGCCTGCGGCTATATCGATAACCAGGAAATCAAAAATGTTGTGGTGACTCCCTGTGAGTGCGGGAAGTAGGAAAAACAGATAGAATTAGAAAAACAGACTGTAGATATCATGTTGATATGATATGCAGTCTGTTTTTGATTGTCAGTTTTTAGAAGGAGAGGTATAATAAGAAGACCTGAGAGAAATGATAAAATGTAACGTTTTAAGCGGTCGAAGAAAGAGAGGCAGAAACGATGGCAGGCAGTCATATTGCAATACCTACCGTATTAAAGGTAGGAAAAGGAACATTAAAAAATCTTGGAAGTTATATTAAGTCGGGTGGGATGGAACATGCAGTCATTTATTTTGGCAATGGTCTTATTGATATGTTTGGAACAGAAGTGATGCAGTCGTTGCAGGATGCTGGAGTTCATGTGACGGAGTACCGGGAGCTGGATTCCACAAAAATAGAGGATATCATAGATCTGGCATTTGCCATTGAGCCGAAAGCGCAGGTCATTGTGGGCATCGGTGGAGGAAAAGTAATTGATGTGGCGAAATATGCAGCTTACCTGAAAAAGCTGCCGTTTATCAGCGTGCCAACCTCCGCATCCAGTGATGGATTTTCCAGTGCCAGTGCATCTTTAATTGTCAATGGAAGAAGGACTTCTGTACCGGCAAGACTGGCATATGGTATTGTGGTAGATACGGATATTATAAAAAGTGCACCGGAAAAGTTTCTTTATTCCGGGATTGGTGATCTGGTATCCAAGATTACGGCACTTTACGATTGGGTGTATGAGGACAAGTGTGGCTATACCACATTAAATGATTTTGCCATGATGATAGCGAAAAAGGCGGTAAACAGCTTTGTACGAACACCGTTTCAGAGCATACAGGATGATTTGTTTTTGAAGGAACTGGTGGATTCCCTTGCCATGAGCGGGATTGCAAATGAAATTGCGGGAAGCAGTGCGCCGACTAGCGGCAGTGAGCATCTGATTTCCCATGCGTTGGATAAAATCTTAGAGCAGCCGCAGCTTCACGGTATCCAGGTAGGCATTGCGACTTATCTGATGAGCCGGGTGCAGGATCACCGTTATCAGCGTGTTAACACAGTGTTTGCGGAAACCGGTTTCTGGGATTATGTAGCGACATTGGATTTGAAGCGTGAGGATTTTAAAGAAGCTATTGACCTGGCACCTTCTATAAAACCGTTCCGGCACACCTATTTGCATGAAGAAAAATACCGGGAACTGGCAAAACAGATTCTTTGGGAAGATGAAGTATTAAAAAAAGTGTTTGGTTGTTAATTAATGAGAAAAGGAGCTTAATAAGCTCCTTGCTTTTTTGTATGATATTAGTTATTATAAACAAGAGTTAGAATAAACTAATAGATGGTATCAGTACAGGAGGCGGAATTATGAGTGTAGTTATCATAGGAGGACATGACCGTATGGTCAGTCAGTATAAAAAGATATGTAAAGAACACAAATGTAAGGCAAAGGTTTTTACCCAGATGCCGGGGAATTTCAGGAATCAGATTGGAAGCCCGGACCTTATTATTTTATTTACCAATACCGTATCGCATAAAATGGTAAAATGTGCGGTGACCGAAGCTGAGAAGTCAAATGCAAATGTGGTGCGATGTCACACCAGCAGCGGAAACGCGCTTTGCGAGATTTTAGATGAAGTAGCGGAGAGAATGGGTGCATAAAGAAATGTAAAAGATGATTGCAAAGTGCAATTATTTCATATATAATGCCTACAGGCTTTGTGTTGAAAAATAGTATTTACCGAGAAAAAGAAAGGAAGCAGAAATGAGAGAATTTGAGCAGTGGGAAGGATTTTCCGGAAGAAAGTGGAAGGAAGGCGTGGATGTACGCGATTTTATCCAGAACAACTATAAACCATATGAAGGAGATGAGTCTTTTTTAGAGGGACCGACAGAAGCTACCGATAAATTATGGGGTAAGCTGCAGGAACTTCAGAAAGAGGAGCGTAAAAAAGGCGGAGTCCTTGATATGGAAACAGAAGTTGTATCTTCCATTACCGCTTATGGCCCAGCTTATATCAGTGATGAGTTAAAGGATATGGAGCAGGTTGTCGGCTTGCAGACAGACAAGCCATTAAAACGTGCGTTTATGCCATATGGCGGTATCAAGATGGCAGAGCAGTCCTGCACTATGTATGGATATCAACCGAGTGAAAAACTGCATGAGATTTTCACAAAATATCATAAGACACACAACGAAGCAGTTTTTGATGTTTACACACCGGAAATGAAAAAAATGCGTCACAACAAAATCTTGACCGGACTGCCGGATACCTACGGACGCGGTAGAATTGTCGGTGATTACCGCAGAGTGGCTCTTTACGGTATTGATTACTTAATCGAGCAGAAACAAAAAGATTTTGCGGGAACAGCAAGACGTGGTATGAGAAGCAAGGATTTTCGTATCCGTGAAGAACTTGCAGACCAGATTCGCGCATTAAAAGATATGAAAGTGATGGCAGAGTCCTATGGATATGATATTTCACAGCCGGCAAAAAATGCAAAAGAGGCATTCCAGTGGCTCTATTTCGCATATCTCGCTGTAATTAAGACTCAGAACGGTGCAGCAATGAGTGTTGGCCGTGTTTCTACTTTCCTTGACATTTATATTGAAAGAGATCTGGAAAAAGGAATCCTGACAGAAAAGGAAGCACAGGAACTGGTTGACCATATGACCATGAAATTCCGTATGGTAAAATTCGCAAGAATCGAATCCTACAATCAGCTGTTCTCCGGTGACCCGGTATGGGCAACGCTGGATGTGGCAGGACTTGGTATGGACGGACGTTCCCAGGTAACAAAGACAGACTATCGTTTCTTACATACCTTAGAAAACATGGGACCTTCTCCAGAGCCAAACCTGACAGTATTATATTCTTCTCATTTGCCAGAAAACTTTAAGAAATATGCTGCTTATATTTCCATCACGACAAGCTCTATTCAATATGAGAATGATGATGTTATGCGTCCGGTATGGGGGGACGATTATTCCGTATGCTGCTGTGTATCCGCAACAGAGACCGGAAAAGAAATCCAATTCTTCGGAGCAAGAGCAAACCTTGCAAAGTGTCTGCTTTATGCAATCAACGGAGGTGTGGATGAAAAGACAAAAGAACAGGTAGGACCTGCTTATCGCCCGATTACTTCCGAGTATCTGGACTATGATGAAGTAATGGAAAAATATGATACCATGATGACATGGCTTGCACAGACGTATGTAGAAACCTTAAACATGATTCATTACATGCATGATAAATATTATTACGAAGCATCCCAGATGGCACTGATTGATACGGATGTAAGACGTACCTTTGCAACCGGTATCGCGGGCTTCTCTCATGTAGTAGATTCTTTAAGTGCGATTAAATATGCAAAAGTAAAAGTAATTCGTGATGAAAACGGACTGGCGGTTGACTATGAGACTACCGGAGATTTCCCGCGCTACGGAAATGATGATGAACGTGCGGATGAGATTGCAGTATGGCTGTTACGCACTTTTATGGACAAATTAAGAGCTTGCCATACCTACCGTGATTCCGAACCGACAACTTCTATTCTTACGATTACATCAAACGTTGTATATGGTAAGGCAACCGGTTCCCTTCCAGATGGAAGAAAAGCAGGAGAACCGTTATCACCGGGGGCAAATCCATCCTATGGGGCAGAGAACAACGGACTGCTTGCTTCTCTTAACTCTGTTGCAAAATTGCCGTATGAAGAAGCGCTGGACGGCATTTCCAATACCCAGACTATCAATCCGGGTGCATTGGGACACGATGATGCAGAGAGAGTGCAGAATATGGTTCAGGTATTAGATGGCTATTTCGATCAGGGTGCACATCACTTAAATGTTAATGTATTCGGAAAAGAAAAGCTCATTGACGCTATGGAGCATCCGGAAAAAGAAGAATATGCAAACTTTACGATTCGTGTATCTGGTTATGCAGTTAAGTTTATTGACCTGACAAAAGAGCAGCAGATGGACGTTATTTCCAGAACCTGCCATGAGAGAATGTAGGAAAAACTGCAAGAGATTTGCAAAATAAATAAAAAGGAACGAAAAGATATATGGAAGAAAGAATCGGATATGTGCATTCTTTGGAAAGCTTTGGTTCCGTAGATGGTCCGGGAGTCCGGTATGTGATTTTTTTAACAGGCTGTGCGATGCGCTGTCAGTTCTGTCACAATCCGGATACCTGGGACAGGAATTCCGGCACGCCCTACACAGCAGGGGCGCTGCTGGAAAAGGCCTGTAGATACCGCTCTTACTGGGGAAGTAAGGGCGGTATTACTGTTAGCGGAGGAGAACCGCTACTTCAGATTGATTTTCTGTTGGAGCTGTTTCAGAAAGCAAAAAAGATGGGCATTCATACAACTCTTGATACCAGTGGAAACCCTTTTACCAGGGAAGAGCCGTTTTTTTCCAAGTGGCAGGAACTGATGCAGTATACAGACCTGCTTCTTTTGGATATCAAACATATCGACGAAGAAGGACATAAGATTTTGACCGGGAAGACCAATCAAAATATTTTGGATATGGCAAGACTTTTATCCGATATGGAAAAACCAGTATGGATTCGTCATGTGCTTGTGCCGGAAAGGAATGATACGGATGAATATCTGCATCGTCTGGCAGATTTTATCCATTCTTTAAAGAACGTGGAGAGGGTGGAAGTTTTGCCTTATCATACACTAGGCGTCTTTAAATGGGAGCAGTTAGGTATTCCTTATCCGCTGGAAGGAATTGAGCCGCCAACACCGGAGCGCGTCAAAAACGCAGAGGAGATTCTTGACAGCGCAAAGAAAACCGAACTATAATAAAATTATACCTTGGGAGGTATATGGAGGTGACGAAATGCGCAAGTGTATGGATGCAGACAATCTGCACCGCAGACTTAAGAAAATCATAGGGCAGGTACAGGCCATCGACCGAATGGTGGATGAGGATGTTCCCTGTGAGGATGTCCTGGCACAAATTAATGCTGCAAAGTCAGCGCTACACAAGGCGGGGCAGGTCGTACTGGAGGGACATATCAAGCATTGCGTCCGGGACGGTATCGAGCATGGAGATGCGGACAAGACCATTGAGAGTTTTACCAAAGCAGTGGAACGTTTTGCTAATATGAAATAGAAAATGGATTAAAAAAGAGCAGTTCAAAGGAATTGCTCTTTTTTGCTTTTCCGGGTAGTAATATGCACTCTAATTGAGAAAAATTGACAAATAAGCAAGGCGCGAATTTATTGACAGGTTAAAATCTTCTTTTTTATAATATACCTATACCCATATGGGTATACAAAGGAGGAGATTTATGAAGCTGATTTTAAAAAAAATGGAACATATTATGGAATTCGGTGGAATGAAGAAGGATATTACATTATTAGTGATTTCAGGCATTGCACTGATTATCAGTATCTTTGATTTTTTTCCAATGCCCTTTGATGCTGCATGGATTGCCATTGTTCTTTGTGGAATCCCAATCATACTGGAGGCGGTGATTGGTCTTGTGACGCGGTTTGATATTAAGGCGGATGTCCTGGTTTCCCTCGCGCTTATTGCATCCGTTTGTATCGGAGAAGATTTTGCGGCTGGCGAAGTGGCGTTTATTATGCAGCTTGGGAGCCTGCTGGAGGAACTTACTGTGGCGAGAGCCAGGGCGGGAATTGAAAAGCTGGTTCATCTGACACCTCAGACTGCCCGTATACTTGAGGGAGAAACGGAAAGAATCATTCCTGCAGAACAGGTGCAGATTGATGATGTGTTAAAAGTTCTGCCGGGAGAGACAATTCCGGTGGACGGAATCATTATAGAGGGAGAGACCTCAATTAATCAGGCAGTTATGACAGGAGAATCCCTTCCTGTGGATAAGACTGTAGGAGATGAGGTGCTAAGCGGGACAGTAAATCAGTTCGGAGCTTTCCGGATGCGGGCAGCAAAAGTGGGTGAGGACAGCTCAATCCAGCGCATGGTTCGGCTGGTGCAGTCGGCAGATGCCGGAAAGGCAAAAATTGTAGGACTTGCTGACCGATGGGCCACATGGATTGTTGTGATTGCCCTGTCGGCAGCGGCTGTAACCTGGCTTATTACCGGACAGATTATCCGTGCCGTGACAATTTTGGTTGTGTTTTGTCCTTGTGCGCTGGTACTTGCTACGCCGACGGCAATCATGGCGGTAATCGGAAATGCGACAAAGCATGGATTTTTAGTCCGGGAGGGAGATGCGCTGGAGCGGTTGGCGGCGGTGAAACGGATTGCATTTGATAAAACAGGAACATTGACATTCGGAACACCTGAGGTTGTGGCTGTAGTAAGCTGTAATCCTGCTTATTCTAATGAGGAGATTTATTCCCTTGCTGCGGCAGCAGAGCAGTTTTCCGAGCATCCGCTTGGAAAGGCAGTGGTACGCTGCTACAGAAAGGAATACTCAAAAGTGGTGTCTGCAGCAGAGAAGTTTCAAATGATTCCGGGACAGGGAATTTTGGCGGAAGTCTCCGGAAAAGAGGTATTAGCAGGAAATCGCAGGTTGCTTACAGAACAGGGAATTAAATTATCGCAGGAAGTTCTTGCAGAAACGGAAAAGTACCCAAAAGAGGGAAGTACGCTTATTTATCTTGCAGTGGGGCAAACACCGATGGGCTATCTTGTGTTGGCAGATACGATTCGCCCGGAGAGTAAAAAGATGATAGAGAAGCTGGAGGAGCTTAAGGTGGAGCCGGTTCTTTTGACAGGAGATCATGAGAATGCAGCGAAGACGATTGCAGCGCGGCTTGGCATTATGGAAGTTCATGCAGATTGTATGCCGGAGGATAAGCTGCATTGGATTGGAGTGTATCAAAAACAACAGGAACCGATATGTATGATTGGTGATGGAATCAATGACGCACCGTCTTTAAAAATGGCGGATGTGGGAATTGCCATGGGCGGTGTTGGAAGTGATATTGCGGTGGATGCCGCAGATATTGCGCTGGTGGATGACGAGGTAAAAGAGCTGCCGCATCTTTTCGCTCTGTCCAGAAGAATGATGCTTACCATAAAGTGTAATCTGTCTTTTTCTATGGGACTAAATTTCGTGGCGATTGTTCTGGCCATGACCGGAATACTGAATCCGGTCATTGGGGCACTGGTGCATAATGCGGGTTCGGTGCTTGTGATTATAAATTCCGCATTGCTCCTAAAATGGAGAAAAAAATAAATTGCAGAAAGAAGGACAGCCTGTTTAGGCCGATTGTGCAGAGAATTGCGCAGATACGACCTCAAGCTGTTCTTCCTTTATAACCAGATACAGTGCAATAGCGAGTGGAGCAGCGAGAAGCCAGCATGCTTTAACCTGGCAGAACTTGCAGGCAAAAAAGGAAATCACTACACCCAGGTGGAAAAAGATTAAAGAATTTGCGAACAATATCATTTTGTCGCGGGAAGCGACATCTTTTTCCAGAACATAGCTGCCAAGAGCCAGAGAAAACTGTTTAAAGTTATTGGTGGAAAAGATGGTAGAACTATTATAACCCGCAGTACCGTGGAAAACACACCACTGGGTAGACATCATAAAAAATATCGGGTACAGGCAGAGAACGGGATTTGCCTGTGATGGGAGAAATCCCAGAAGAAGCAGACAGACAGCCTCTGCAAAAAGTGCATATTTTTTTAAATTGAAGTGTGTTTTTTTCTCAAGTACGACAGTAATCTCGATTGCGGCGAAATACAGTCCCAGACCGCCAAGACGAATAAGAAAAGAAAAAATATCGCCACCAAGCAGGTTTAAAAACAGATAAATCAAATTGGAGGTTTGTGCGGAACCTAAATTGTCACAGCGGATTAACAGGGCGTAAGCACCCATAAAACCACCGATAAGACACATGATGCGGTGAAGATTTAAATCGGTTTTCTTTTGTAACGAAATAATTTCTTCTTGCATGTTACAACATCCTTTCTAAATAAATATCAGTCAAAAATTTGCTTTATGCTGTCATAATGCAGGAAAATACCTTCCTTTGCGTAGCCTTCGATTTCTGAAAGTGTGGCGAAGGAAAAGCCGGAGGTTTCCGCTTCCTGTAAGGTGACATCATTTTCATTGATATCCATGATATATTTGTATATATCTACAAAGTAATTATTTTTTTCTTCCGGGTTTACCCGTTTGTAAGTAAAGGCATAACCGCCTTCGGCATTTGATACGTCGATGCCGGTTTCTTCACGGATTTCACGTTTTATGGCTTCTTCTCCCGTCTCGCCAGCCATGACGCCGCCGCCGGGAACTTCCCACCATCCGGCTGCCCATTCCTTATCCAGTTTACGTCGGGTAATAAGGTAAGTGCCATCCGGTCGTTTGATAACACCAAGTACCGTGAGGTGAAACTCGTCCGGTTTCATATTCCAGTCGTTCCGTTTCATGGTCCGTCCGGTTTTTTCTTTGTTTTCATTATAAATATCCCATAATTCCATGATTCATTTTCCTTTAAATTTAATATGATTAAAAGCAACTTAAACTATTTTAGCAGTATTTTCCGAAAAAGTATAGTCACATCTTTTATATTATGTGGTTCATAAATGTTATTTGACGAATAATTTTCTATTGACAGGAACAAAATAGGTGCTATAATATAATCAAACATATGAATAAGTGTTCATATGATAAAGAGTAAACAGAATAAATAATAATATAAAAAGAAAGGAAATTAAAATTATGAAAAAAACTTATAAGATTGATGTGGATTGTGCAAACTGTGCAAATAAGATGGAAGAAGCTGCAAAGAATACCGCAGGGGTAAAGGACGCGGTCGTAAATTTTATGACGTTAAAAATGACGGTGGAATTTGAAGAGGGAAAAGAACCGAAAGAGGTTATGCAGGAGGTCTTAAAAAACTGTAAGAAAGTTGAAGATGATTGTGAAATCTTTTTATAGGATTTTGTGTAGCAGGTTATCATACGGCAGTACTATGATGCTGCCGTATGGTAAAAGGAAAAAGAGGAGGAAGCGCTATGAATAAAAAACAGAAAAAGGTTTTCGTCCGGATTATCATTACGGCAGTGCTCATGATTGTTTTCTCACAGCTTCCGATAGAAGGCTGGCTGCGTCTGGCATTGTTTTTGATTCCGTATCTGGTTATCGGATATGATATATTAAAGAAAGCGTTTAAGGGGATTTTAAACAGACAGGTTTTTGATGAAAATTTTCTGATGGCAGTTGCTACGATTGGGGCAATCGTGCTTGGAAGCTATACAGAAGGCGTTGCAGTTATGCTGTTTTATCAGATTGGCGAGCTGTTTCAGAGCTATGCAGTTGGGAAAAGCAGAAGAAATATCAGTGAGCTAATGGATATCCGTCCGGATTATGCCAATATAGAGAGGGACGGAAAGCTCGAAAAGGTTGACCCGGATGAAGTGGAGATTGGAACGATAATTGTTGTACAACCGGGGGAAAAAGTACCGATTGACGGTATTGTTGCCGAAGGAAGCACCACACTAAATACCAGCGCACTGACCGGGGAGAGTCTTCCCAGGGAGGTAACCGTAGGTGATGAAGTGGTTAGTGGCTGTATCAATATGACAGGTGTCTTAAAGATAGAGACGACAAAGGAATTTGGGGAATCTACAGTATCAAAGATTTTGGATCTGGTGGAAAATTCAAGCTCTAAGAAATCCAAATCCGAGAATTTTATTTCCAAATTTGCAAGATACTATACACCGGCTGTCTGTTACGGAGCACTGGCGCTGGCAGTATTGCCTCCGGTTGTAAGAATGCTTATTCTGGGGCTTACACCGGAATGGGGTGACTGGATTTATCGTGCCCTGACATTTTTGGTTATTAGTTGCCCCTGCGCGCTGGTTATCAGTATTCCGCTCAGCTTCTTTGCAGGAATTGGCGGAGCGAGCAGAGAAGGCGTTTTGGTTAAAGGGTCTAATTATCTGGAAACGTTGGCACAGACAAAATATGTGGTGTTTGATAAAACCGGAACAATGACGCAGGGCGTATTCGAGGTGAGCGGTGTACATCATAATAAAATGGAAGAAGAAAAGCTTTTAGAGTATGCTGCGTTGGCGGAGAGCGCTTCTTCCCATCCGATTAGTAAGAGTTTACAGCGGGCATATGGGAAAGCAATCGACCGAAGCCGTGTTACTGATGTGGAGGAAATCAGTGGAAACGGTGTGACAGCAAAGGTAGATGGAGTTCCAGTGGCTGCCGGAAATGCAAAATTGATGGAGCGTCTTGGCATAGATTATCAGGAGTGCCATCATGTGGGAACTATCGTGCATATGGCGGTAAATGGGGAGTATGCGGGACATATCCTGATTTCTGATATCTTAAAACCGAATGCAAAAGCGGCAATTCAGTCCTTAAAGCATGCAGGCATTACAAAGACCGTCATGCTGACCGGAGATGCTAAAAATGTGGCAGAACAGGTGGCAAAAGAACTGGATATTTCAGAAGTCTACAGTGAACTTCTTCCGGCAGATAAGGTGACAAAGGTGGAGGAACTTTTGCAGCAGAAAGGTGAGAAAGAAAAACTTGCTTTTGTCGGAGATGGAATTAACGATGCGCCGGTTCTCTCCAGGGCAGATATTGGTATTGCCATGGGCGCACTGGGCTCCGATGCGGCAATCGAGGCGGCTGATGTCGTTTTGATGGATGATGATCCCCTTAAGATTGCAAAGGCAATTAAAATCTCCAGGAAATGCCTGCGTATCGTCTACGAAAATATTTATTTTGCAATCGGAATCAAGGTGCTTTGTCTGATTCTCGGAGCGCTCGGTATTGCAAATATGTGGCTTGCGATTTTTGCGGATGTGGGCGTTATGGTTCTTGCTGTTTTGAATGCCATTCGGGCATTGTTTGTAAAAAAACTTTAATTTGTAATAAAATGAGCAGATAAAATAAGGGATAGGTGATAATATGGCGGAAAAGGAAATAGAATGCTGCGAGGCAGTGGAGGTTCACGAAAATTTGCTTAAAATTGTAAATGAGACGATGCCGGAGGAGACAGAGCTGTATGATCTGGCAGAACTTTTTAAGGTATTCGGGGATTCCACACGTATCCGCATTTTGTTTGTATTGTTTGAAGCGGAGGTATGTGTGTGTGATCTGGCACAGGCACTTCAGATGACTCAGTCCGCCATTTCTCACCAGCTTAAAATTTTAAAGCAGAATAAGTTGGTGAAAAGCAGAAGGGAAGGAAAATCAATTTTCTATTCTCTTGCGGACGAGCATGTGCGGACGATTATCGCACAGGGCTGTGAGCACATTGAAGAAGAATAGGCTGCAGATAG
>CAMBKU010000012.1 GCA_945868305.1 uncultured Lachnospiraceae bacterium
AAGAAAATAAAGAATTATTTAATGCAGGAAGGGTATCTCACAGCTACTGGAACTACTAAATGGCAGGAGTCTACTATTAATCGTATCTTAAATAATCCAACATATATGGGTTATAATGCTTATGGCAAGTCGCAGGTTGTAGATTATTTAAGTCATGAAAAAGAGTATTGTACTGACTTGGATAAGTTGCAATTAGTAAAAGGTGATTGGGAGCCTATTATCTCAGAGGAGATTTGGTATAAAGCTTTAGAAGAACGTGCCAAGCGTAAAGTTTCTATTAAAAAAGAAGATGGTTCTGTATCAAAATATGGTCAGCCAAGTGAAATGAATATGTGGTTACGAAAGTTACAATGTTCATGTGGTTGTGGTTTTCGTAGAAATATATGGAGACAGAATTCTCTTTCTAAAGAAGCTATATTTGGATTTGAATGTTGGAATCAAGTAAATAATGGTTCAAAGAAAAATAGGGAGAAACTTGGATTATCTACTGAGGGTGCTTGTAATGTAGGTCATTTACAAGAATGTAAATTAGATTTGATGGCAAAACGCATCTTTAAGATTATTTGGAAAGATAGGAAAGAAGCTATGAGACGTGCAATCGAGATGATTACTGAGTGCAGTAAAACAACTATAGTTGACAACTCAGATAAGATTGCTTCATATAAGAAGAAAATTGCTACAGAAGAAGCAAGTCAGATTAAGACAGTTGAATTAGTATCTAAAGGTCTTATTACTGAGTCTTTGCTTACAAAAGTGCTTTCAGAAAGCAGTGGTAGAATTGAACAGTATGAAAAGGCTATCAAAGAGTTAGCAACTAATAATAAAGATGATTTTGATAAGTCTAAAATGTTAAAATCTATTGAAGATGCATTTAGCACAATGATAGATTTTGATATACCAATAATTGATTACAATGTAATTGATAGATTTATCAAGAAGATTATTGTTCGAGAGGGTTCTGAATTTGTATGGATTTTAAATTTTAATACATTGATGAATATGAAACCTATTGAACGTATAAATCATCTGTCAGAGGAGTATAAGAAAACTTTAGTAGTTGATACAAATTTTAGTATATTCTTAGAGTTTGAAATTGATGTTGACGATTGTGCCGAGTATATGAAAACGAGGGGCAGACGAATTAGAAAAGGTCAGTGGCAGCCTTTAAAGGTGAAAGTTGCTTTTGATTTAAATAATTGACTATGATACAATGAGCCTATAAGTGAGTAGGCTCTATTTTTTTAAGCTTATTTATAAGTTATGAAGTTTTGTTTGATTTATATCATAGGGTTTCAATTTCAAACAAAACTAAACGTCTGTTCGCATAGCAGAGCTACCGCCTGCACAGGCAGCGATTGCTGAGAAGCAAAATTAAAAATAGACTCGTGTAATTTTTAGCAGAGTATAAAATAGGAACCCTTCATATCAATCAAAACAGTTGATATGAAGGGTTTTCCTCTTTGAATGGAAAATCAGTTGAAAGGGAAGGATATGTTGGGATATCACAATGAGCTTTTGATTGTGAATCCTTTTGGTTGTCTGGTCAGACATGTATGTGAGAGAGGAATTTTACTTGAAAACAGTGATTGACAAAATTGATATAATATTATATCTTGATGTTAACACTGTTAATATTGAGGAGGAAATATGAAGAAATCATACCATCACGGTAATTTGAAACAAGAATTAATTGAAGCCGGAATTAAAATGGTACAGCAGGATGGAATAGAAAAGTTATCTTTAAGGAAACTGGCTTCTTATTGTGGAGTGAGTGAAGCGGCCCCTTATAATCATTTTGCAAATAAAGAAGAACTGCTTTCTGCCATGCAGGACTATGTGACAGAACAGCTTATGGACTGTTTAATGAAAGCGGTAGAGCATACGGATGAACCGGATTCTCCGGCTGCTATTTTAAATATGGGAAAGGCATATGTACTGTTTTTTATGGAATATCCGGAGTATTATTCCTTTTTATTTATGCAGCAATGTATCCATATAGACTTGTCCATAGAGGAAAGCACGAAGAGTTTTTTACCATTTCAGTATTACAAAGATAAGGTATGTCAGGTATACCGAAAAGAAGGAGTTTCAGAGGAGAGAATCAAATACGGTATCATTGCAATGTGGGCGAAGGTGCATGGTATGGCGGCGATTACCTCTATGAAGCATATTGTAAAAGACTTTGAATGGGAAGATGTGTTGGATAAGATACTGGTTGAATAGCATGGAAAGGTGAAGATAAGGAGGACGAATAAGAAAATGTTGGTATCAAAAGTGCATGGAAAAAAGAGGAGGAGAAAAATCATGTGGATTGTTTTGGGAGTTATAGTAATTTGTCTGATTGCGGTTTGTTTGGTAGTTCTTCCGCCAAGTAAGGGAGAAATGACACCGTTTCTTGATGAAGAAGGAAATAGAGTGGAGGGAAGTGTTTCTGAAAAGATTTTTATAGACATAAATGATACGACGCTTGGAATGTTTCTGGTAGCAAAGGATGAAACAAAGCCAGTTCTGCTTTTTTTAGGCGGTGGTCCGGGCATACCGGAATATTTTCTTGAAAAAGATTATCCTACCGGTCTGGAGGAAGAATTTGTCGTCTGCTATTTAGAATATCGTGGGACATCTCTTTCATATAATTCCAAGATAGACGCAGAGAGTATGACAACAAAACAATACATAGAGGATGTAGTTGCGGTAACGAAATATTTGAGTGAACGTTTCGGAAAGGAAAAGATATATCTCATGGGACATTCCTTCGGAACCTATATCGGACTGAATACCGTATATTTGCATCCGGAGCTGTACCATGCGTATATTGCTATGTCACAGCTTAGTAATCAAAAGGAGTCAGAGTTTTTGGCATATGATTATATGATAGAGCGGTATAAAATGGCAGGAAATATGAAAAAGGTAAGGCAATTTGAGAAATATCCTATCAAGGAATCGGATGAGGTATATGAAGCATATTTTACGTCGATGCTTCGTGATTCTTCCATGCATGAACTGGGGATCGGAACGGCGAGGAACATGGATTCTGTCTTGACAGGTATCGTTCTGCCGTCTTTAAGATGCAGTGTTTATTCGCCTATGGAACGAATCAATATATATAGAGGTAAGTTATTTGCTCAGAACACGCAGGTAGCACATGACGCATGGAACTTTAATTCCTTTGATGAAATCAAGGAAATTCAAATACCGATTTACTTTCTGGCTGGTAAGTATGACTATACATGCTGCTATTCACTTCAAAAGGAGTATTATGAGCAGATACAGGCACCGGTAAAGGGATTTTATACCTTTGAAAATTCAGCACACAGTCCTTTATTTGAAGAACCGCAAAGGGGATTGGAAATCTTGAACAGTGATGTTAAAAACGGGACAATTCGACTAAGTGATACATTGAAATAATTTTCAGAATCTTTGCGCGGCTTTGGTAAAAAGTGAGTTTTGATTGATATTCAACGGAAAATCGTTTATAATTTTATGTTAGGAGAGTGAAAATACTAGACGATACATATGAGGAGGAAAAAATGTTATGGGTGAAACAGAACATAAATCTTTAGTGTATACAAATGAGAAATGTCAAGGCTGTAATCGATGCATTTCGGTTTGCCCGGTTCTGACGGCAAACTATTCTGTAAAAACTGAGGGGGAACAACGGATTGCAGTGCATGGAGAGAACTGTATTAACTGTGGCGCATGTTTTGATGCATGTGAGCATCAGGCGAGAAGTTTTATAGACGATACAGAACAGTTTTTTGCAGATTTAAAAAAAGGAGAACAGATTTCTGTTCTGATTGCACCGGCTTTTGCGGCAAATTATCCGGAAGAATATGCTACAGTACTTGGAGGATTAAAAAAGCTTGGTATAAATCACCTGATCAGTGTCAGTTTTGGCGCCGACATCACAACCTGGGGGTACATTAATTACATTTCCAAACATAAATTTAAAGGTGGGATTTCACAGCCTTGTCCGGCGGTGGTGAATTATGTCGAACATTATACACCAGAACTCATACCAAATCTGATTCCGATACAGAGTCCGCTCATGTGTACAGCGATTTATGCGAAAAAATATATGAAAATTACGGATAAACTTGCATTTATCAGTCCCTGCATTGCAAAAAAATCGGAAATAAGTGATCCAAACACATATGGTTATGTTTCCTATAATTTAACTTTTGAGCATTTCATGAAGTATGTGAGAGAACATCAGATTGTCGGTGCTGATGCAAAAGATGAAATTGAGTACGGACTGGGCTCTATTTATCCAATGCCGGGAGGATTAAAGGAAAATGTATATTGGTTTTGCGGAGAAGAAGTTTTTATCCGTCAGGTAGAAGGAGAAAAGCATGCATACAGATTTTTGCAGGACTACAAGGAGAGAATTCAAAAGAGCAAATCACTTCCTTTTATGGTAGATATTCTGAATTGTGACAAAGGGTGTATTTATGGAACAGGAATTGAACGGGAAAAACTGGCTTCCGAGGATACCTATTATCAGCTTCAGGAAATAAAAAGGCAGTGTAAGAAGAATCATGCGCTGACTCCGTTTTCTAAGCACCTTTCTCCAAAGCAGAGATTAAGACTTTTGAACTTGAAATTCGCAAAGCTGGATTTGAAGGATTTTATGCGTAGCTATACTGACAAATCTGATATGGTATCTGTTCGTGTGCCGGGCAAAGCAGAATTGGAAAGTGTATTTGAGCGCATGAAAAAGACAGACAAGGCGGATCGTACAATCAACTGTGGAGCTTGTGGATACAGTAATTGTGAGGAAATGGCAACAGCGATTTATAATGGCTGCAATACACCGGAAAACTGTGTTCATTATATCAAGAATGAGATGCTGATTTTTTCCGGAAGACTGGAGGAACAGAATCGTGAAATGATTAAAAGAAATGAGGAAATTTCAAGATTTATCGCAGAGGATTTTGAGGCATTGAATCGTTCCATTGATGAGATGCTACGGGGAAATAGTATCAACGCAGAGGAAAGCACGGCCATCAGTGATGCTATGGTGAAAATTTCGGAATTTTGTGATACCTTAAATACTTCTTTTACAGGGATTGAGACGTTGCTGCAGAGCCTTGAAAAGAATAATGACAGCATTACCAGAATAGCGAAGCAGACACATCTTTTATCCTTAAATGCTGCAGTGGAGGCATCCAGAAGTGGTGAAGCAGGAAGGGGATTCTCAGTAGTTGCGGATGAAATCAGAGATTTGGCGCATTCCAGTCATGCAATGGCGGATGAAAGTAATCTTAATCGGACGGAAATTGTAAAGGCAATCAAAAATCTGATGGAAGAAACCATAGAACTTACAAGGGATATAACAGATATCAATGACAGGCTTACCAATCTGGCGGCAAGTACGGAAGAAATTGTGGCAGAAGCAGATGTTGTGAAAAATATTTCTGTTAATGTGAAAGACAAATTAGAGGAATTGAATGAGAATGAAAGCGTATCTTAGAACAAATGGAAGAATTTGATAAAAAATAGACAAAAAAAGGCATAAATTACGCAAAAAGCTTGAAAATAATGGCAAAATAACCTATAATCTAGTAGTAGGATATAGTGATATTGAATAAAAAGACAAAAAATACACATGAAAAATAAGCAAAATGCTAATTGGAGATACCCGCAGAAGTTACTTCCAGGTTTGTTAAGTAAAGATGCAGTGAAAAAGTCGTAAATAAAAAGTAAAAAAATAAAAACAAAAAGAGAATATTTTTGTTGAAAAGGAAAGAATCTCCAATTGCGTAGGAAAAATTCTGAGTAGTTGGAGATTCTTTGCGTATATTTGAACGAATACTTGCAAAATTCAGACAAATCTTCTATAATCCAAGAATGGAGGAGTTTTTATGGAAACGGGTGAAGAAAGGATAGAAGAAGTAGCAGAAGGATGGCTTTCCCTGGATGATGCATTGGAGATGGTGTTACTGTTTGATGAAAAGGGAAACATTGTTTATGCAAATTCCGCAGCTAAAAAAAAGCTGGAATATGGGGAGGAGTTATGCGGTATACATATCAGTGAAATTTTTCCAAATTCTTTTCATGCTATAGAGAACGGTTTTCAGACAGAATATGAATTTGGAGAGAAGAGGCAGGAACTGATGGCATACAGAAGGAATCGTACCTGCTTTTGCGCTGAGGTGAAAATCCTTAAGAGGCAGAAAAGTAAAAAAATGTATGTCTGCATGGCAAACGATACATCAAAGCGGGATTTCCTGGAAAAAGAGATTGCAAATGTGGAACGAAAGGCGGAGCAGGCACAAAAAGTAAAGTCCGAATTTGTTGCAAATATCACGCATGAATTGAGAACACCTGTAAATGGAATCCTGGGAAATACGAAGGAACTGTTAGAACTGGAAAAAGAGGAAAAAAAATTAAAGATTCTTCGGCTGATTGAACGTGGTTGTAAGGATATGAATGGTATCATCAATAATATTCTGGATTTTTCAAAGCTGGAGGCAGGGAAATTTACTTTAGAGCCACAGAAATTTCATTTTCGGAATATGATGGATTATGTGAAAGCGAATCATATCCATAAAATAACAGAAAAAGGATTGGAATTTTTTATGACGATATCTCCCGAAATCCCGGAATACCTAATTGGTGATGAACTCAGAATCGTGCAGATATTGAATAATCTTTTATCGAACGCCTATAAGTTTACAGCAGTCGGGAAGATAGCGGTGGAGGTTGTAAAGACTGCACAGGTAAATAACCGGATGGAATTGTTCTTTTTGGTGACAGATTCCGGAATCGGAATCGATAAGGCGGATCAGGATAAACTGTTCAAGAGTTTTTCTCAAGTGGATGCTTCTATTTCAAGAAAATATGGAGGAACCGGACTGGGACTGAATATCTGTAAACAGCTTGTGGAACTGATGGGAGGCAGTATTAGTGTAGATAGTGCAAAAGATAAAGGTTCTGTGTTTTCTTTTTCAATTTGGATTGAACTGCCGGAGGAAGAAATGTCAGAGGCATCAGCAAATGTAGATTACCATATGGCATTGGGACAGAGGATGAGTTTACATCAGAATGGAAATGAAGCGGAGGCAAGAAATTATGGAACGGCGGAGAATCTGGAAGAAATTAAAAATAAAATGTCGAAGTTTATTCTCAGTGTGGAGATGGAAAACTGGGAAAAAGCTGAAATGTTTGCAGATGTGATAAAACAGTTGACGGCAGAAGCACCCAAGGAAATAAAAAATGTTGTGCTGAAACTTAAAATGGCAGTACAAAAAGAGGATTATAACAAGGTACAGACCGCATTTGAGGCGTTGCAGGCTTTGCTTTAGTCTGTTAGGAGGGAAGTATATGGACGACGGAATCAGAGAAAAGGTGCGTATATTAATTGTAGATGATGTGGAAGCAAACCGTTTTATTTTAAAGAATATTATCGTGGATATGGGGTATCAGCCGGTTTTAGCTGAAAATGGCGTGCAGGCGCTTAAAATATTTCCAATCTGTCATCCACAGTTGATTCTGTTAGATGTTTCTATGCCGGAGATGGATGGGTATGAATTTTGTAAGATTATGAAAAGTAATGCTGATTCCAGAGATGTTCCAATCATATTTATTTCAGCTTTTGATGATGAAAGTGATATTGAAAAAGGATTTTCTGCGGGAGGCGAAGACTATATCACGAGACCATTTATTCCGGCAGAAATAAAGGCGAGAATCGGGATTCATCTGAAGCTTTATGATACCAAACAAAAGTTGGTAGAGAGCAATCGAAAGCTGCAAATGGTGGTGAGTGAACAGCTAAAACAGATTGAACAGGAGAAAAAGGCGGTTCTTTATGCACTTGCCAATGTTGCGAGAGAAAATTCCTTTTATGATGAACGACATCTGGAAAGACTGCAATATAACTGTAGAATTCTTGCACAGGCCATGCAACTTTGCGAACTGTATGAACATATTATTTCCGATACTTTTATAGAGGCATTGGAGTTATCGGCTCCCTTGTGTGATGTGGGTAATGTGGCGGTTCCGATAGAAATACTCAAGAAAAATTCGCATCTGACGGAAGGCGAAATGAATATTATGAAAACGCATACAACGATTGGGGCGAAAATACTACAGGACATCAGCGCTACCGGTGATTATAACGATTTTATTCAGGTGGCAGTGGATGTTGCACGTTATCATCACGAAAATTGGGATGGAAGCGGCTATCCGAGTGGAATGAAGGGAGAGGAGATTCCACTTTCGGCACAGATTGTAGCTTTGGTGAGTACCTACTGTGCATTGACAGAGAGGCGGACTTACCGTGAACCATACAGCCAGGAGGAGTCGTTGGAAATTATGGAGTCGGATGCGGGAAGCAAGTTTAATGTGGATATGTTTCAGATATTTAAGAAAATAGCGCGTCAGCTCCATTGACAGGAAAGTGGTGCAGACAAAAGAAATGGGGCATGCGATATGATGTCAGAGGATGAGTTTAAAAGGATATCATTTTTTTTGAAAAGTCGTTACGGCATTGATATGAGCAGAAAAAAGGAAATTATGAATGGAAGGCTGGAGAACCATGTCAGGGCAGGCGGTTTTTCGAGTTATCATGAATATATGGATGCGGTGGAACAAGACTTTACGGGTGAGATGGAAAAGACACTGGTAAATCTGTTGACTACGAATCATACATATTTTATGCGAGAATTTGAGCATTTTGAATACTTAAGAAAGGTTGTGCTTCCCTGGCTTAAGAAAAAGGAAGCCGTAAACAAAGATATTTGTATTTGGTGCGGAGCATCTTCTACCGGGGAGGAGCCATATACAGTTGCCATGATATTATTGGATTTTTTTGGCTTAGAACATGCAGACTGGGACACCAAAGTTTTGGCAACAGATGTTTCAACCGGGGTTTTGAAGCAGGCGGTGGATGGGATATATAATAAAGAGGCACTCAAAGAACTGCCGGAACCATGGAAAAGAAGGTTTTTTCGGGCTATGCCGGATAAAGAACAGTATAAAGTGGCACCCGAACTAAAAAATGAGGTCATTTTCAGGCAGTTTAATCTGATGAATCCATTTCCGTTTAAAAGAAAAATGCATGTCATATTTTTGCGGAATGTCATGATTTATTTTGATAATCAGACAAAATGCGAATTGATTCGGAAGATATATGATGTAATGGAGCCAGGAGGGTATTTGTTTATCGGGCAGACAGAAACGATAGATAAAAACAGTGCTCCGCTGCAAATGATTCAGCCATCTATCTTCAGAAAACGGGAAGGGATGAAGTAAGGTATGCGTCAGATTAGAGTATTAGTAGTAGAGGATTCTCTCGTATTTCAGGAATTACTGGTTCGGAATTTAAATAAAGATCCTGCAATCACTGTTGTGGCGACGGCAACAGACCCATTTGAAGCAAGGGATGCAATTTTAAAATACCAGCCGGATGTTATGACGTTGGATGTCGAACTTCCGCGGATGAGTGGAATTGAGTTTTTGCGGAAACTGATGCCGCAGTACCCGCTTCCGGTAGTGGTAATCAGTGCGTTGAGTGATAGAGTGTTTGACGCACTGAATGCAGGGGCAGTGGATTTTGTGGCAAAGCCGCTTGTGTCTGACCGAAAGCAGTTGGAAACATTTTTGACCAATGAGCTGCCGGTAAAAATAAAAATAGCATCTACTGCCAGAATCAGTAATATTAAAAAGGCATCAATGGTACAGGAAAGCAGGTTACTTTCTGTGAATGACAACAATCTTGTTGTAGCGATTGGTGCTTCGACCGGAGGTACGGAAGCAATCTTTTCTGTAGTTAAGGATTTTGGTACGGATATTCCGGGAGTAGTCGTTGTGCAGCATATGCCGCCGGGGTTTACAGAAATGTACGCAAAGCGTTTGGATGATAAATGCCGTGTCAGAGTCAAGGAAGCAAAAAGCGGAGACCGTGTTTTGCCGGGACAGGTTTTAATCGCCCCGGGTGGGGATATGCATATGAGACTGGTAAAAAGAGGAGGAGAGTATCAGGTAGAATGTAAAAAAGGACCGAAGGTCAACGGGCATTGCCCGTCTGTGGATGTATTGTTTGAATCTGTGGCAAATACGGCGGGAGACAGGGCTTTGGGGATCATTTTGACTGGAATGGGTGCCGATGGCGCTAAAGGCCTCCTTTCGATGAGAAAGGCAGGTGCGAAAACGATTGGTCAGGATGAATCAACCTGTGTGGTATATGGGATGCCGAAGGTCGCCTATGATATTGGAGCTGTAATGTATCAGGAAAAGCTGTCAGATGTAGCTGGAAAAACATATTCATTATTGAATAGAATGTAGAGGAGGAAGAACATGAAGATTTTACTTGCAGAGGATGATTTTGTGACAAGAAAATTTATGCAGAATTTTTTGTCAAAATACGGAGAGTGCGATATCACCGTAGACGGGATGGAAGCGGTGGATGCATTTATGATGGCGTTGGAGGAGGATGATCCTTACGATCTGGTGTGCCTGGATGTTATGATGCCAGTCATGGATGGTTATCAGGCACTGGCGGGAATCCGCAATCTTGAAAAGGAGAGAAACATTCCGGAGGATAAAGCAGTGAAGATTATCATGGCAACGGCATTAAACGACGAGAAGAATGTCAAGATGGCATTTGATCTTGGATGTACCGTATATTCCGGAAAACCAATAGATCAGGAGAGGTTTGAACAGGCTTTGAAAAAACTGGGATTGATCTAGAATAACAGGAGATAAATCCAGAAAGGAGAAGGTTTATGGCAGAAGAATTTAGTACCGAAGGTATGCTGGATATGTACCTGTTTGAAAATCAGCAGTTATTGGAACAATTACAGGAAATTGTGTTAGAGCAAAAGGACGCGGATTGCTTTGATGAAGACAGCATCAATGAGATATTTCGGACAATGCATACCATAAAGGGCTCATCAGGAGTTATGATGTTTGATGAGATTACGGCGGTATCGCATAAATTGGAAGATGTGTTTTACTATTTAAGGGAATCTCATCCGAAAGATGTACCGCATTTGGAACTGGTGGATCACGTTTTGAAAGTATCCGATTTTATCATGAATGAAATGGAAAAACTTGGAAACGGAGAAGCGGCAGATGGCGATGCAGGGGATATGATTAATGACCTTGATAAATTTTTAAATTCCTTAAAAGAAAGTAATGGAGAGAAAAAAGAAATCAAGGAGAATGTACATCAGGAGCCAAAGCAGTTTTATATTGCACCGATGGCGACCAGTGCCAGCCATTTCTACAAAATTTATATTACATTTTATCCGGAAACGGAACTGGCTAATGTGCATGCTTATAAAGTAATCTATGCATTAAAAGAAATAGCGGAAGATTTGCTGTATACACCGGAAGATATTATTTCTGATGAAGGTACGGCACAGGTGATTTTGGACGAAGGATTTAAATTGCTGTTACAGTCCCAAAGTAACGAAGAAGAAATCCGTAAGCTGATTGGAATCGGATATGATATTAAAGCAGTGGATGTTTACGAATGTACTGCAAAAGAATTTCAGCAGGGCTTTGATATCATAGGATCCGGCACAAAAATTGATCTGGAATCCAGCGTAGAAGAAATTGAGGCAAAGGCACAGGAAAAGGCAGGGCAGGCAGGAGAAGAACCGAAGAAAAAAGAAATGGCACCTGGCGACTTTGTCATCCAGTCCAAGGAGCCGGGCAAGGCGAAAAAACTGGCGAAGGATAAACCAAAGAAGCAGGAAAAAGCAGCGTTTATCAGTGTGGATGTCAGTAAGATGGATATGTTGATGGATCTGATTGGAGAATTGGTGATTTCCGAATCGGTTGTACTTCAGAATCCGGATTTAAAGGTACCGGGTCTAAAGTTGGATAATTTTAATAAAGCGGCAGCGCAGATGGCAAAAATTTCAACGGATTTGCAGAACGTGATTATGTCCATGCGAATGGTTCCTTTGACCAATACCTTCCAGAAGATGAATCGTATTGTATTTGATGTATCAAGAAAACTGGGAAAAGATATTGAGTTTGAAATGATTGGAGAAACAACTGAGGTGGACAAGAATATCATTGAGCATATTTCTGATCCTCTGATGCATCTTGTAAGAAACGCGGTTGACCATGGAATTGAGACAAAGGAAGAAAGGGAAGCCAGCGGGAAAAAAGAACGCGGCAAGGTAACATTGTCTGCGAAAACAGAATCCGGTAAAGTCTGGATTGGTGTACAGGATAACGGAAAAGGGCTTGACAGGGAAAAAATTCTTGCGAAGGCAAAAAAGCAGGGATTGTTAGAAGATGGAAAACCGGAAAGCGCTTATACGGATAAAGAGGTGTATCAGTTCATTACACTGCCGGGATTTTCAACCAATGAAAAGGTGACAGAATATTCCGGACGAGGCGTTGGAATGGATGTAGTAGTTTCCAATCTTCAGGCAGTCGGCGGAACGTTAGAAATCGAAAGCACTCCGGGACAGGGCAGTTTGATGAACTTAAAAATTCCATTAACGCTTGCTATTATTGACGGAATCGTAATGGAAGTAGGAACATCATCATTCGTGATAGAAACTGGCGCAGTCAAGGAATTTGTCAGTGTTCGTGAAAGCATGATGAATCAAAAGCCGAACGGAGATGAATTTGTTATGATTCGCGGAGAATGTTATCCGGTGCTGCGCCTGGGAGAATGGTATCATTTGCCGGAATACCAAAGGAACGTAGAAGACGGTATGATGCTGATTCTTGAGATTGAAGGAAAAACCATTTGTCTTTTTGTGGATAAACTGGTCGGAAAACAGGAAATTGTAGTAAAGCCAATACCATCTTATGTCAAGAAAGTAAAAGGGTTGTCGGGATGTACGCAGCTTGGTGATGGAAGTATTGCTTTAATCATCGATCCTGCCGGACTGATAGAATAGAATTACGAAAGAAAGGAGAAAAGATTCCTATGGATGAACAACGCGATACGCAAAAGGGGAAATATGTTACCTTTAAATCCGGTAATGAATATTTCGGGCTTAAAATCCAATATGTCAATGAAATCATTGTTTTTCAGGAAATAACATCGATTCCGGAAAGCGAGGATTATTTAAAGGGACTTATCAATCTGCGAGGAAAGATTATTCCAGTGATTGATGTGCGGCTACGGTTTAAGCAGGAGCCATTTGAATATAACGACAGGACGTGCATCATCGTGATTAATGTGAAAGACACGGTCGTCGGATTGATTGTGGAGAAAATTGCAGAAGTGGTAGAAATACAGGAAGAAAATATTCTGCCGTCGCCTTCCATCGGACATGCAGATAAAACGCAGAATCAGTATGTTTATGGAATCGGAAAAGTGGGTGACACAGTGAAACTGCTTTTGGATCCGGATAAGTTGATTAAAGACGAAGACATATCGGTGGCTGAACAGGCAGAGGAAAATAAACAGGAAGAAGAAGGAGTGGAAGAATCATGAAAAAGATGAAAGTATATACAAAATTGATTATAGGTTATATTATTCTCGATTTATTAGTGGTGATTTGTTTGTATTTTGGCTATAAATCAGTCAACCAGGTTCTTGTGGCAACTGATCCGGAAAGTTACATCAGACATTACAATATTTTCTCTGTATGTATGCTGGTGATTTGTATAGGGATTGTAGGTTTTATCAGTGTAAATATTGCAAGAACAATAAGAAAATCCATTAAACAACTGGCTGAAGCAGCGGAACAGATGGCAGCAGGCAGAGTAGATATCGAGTTGAAAAAAATGAGGGACGACGAATTCGGTAATGTGATTGATAAATACCAGATAGTAATCGACAATATCAGGGAACAGGCAAAGGTAGCGGAGAAGGTTGCAGAGGGTAATCTTACGGTAGAAGTAGTACCTAGATCTCAAGGAGATTTGCTTGGAACTTCACTAAAAAGATTGGTAGAAAATAATTCTTACGCTATTTCCAATATTAGTGATGCAGCTTACCAGGTAATGACCAGTTCCTCGCAGGTGGCGAGTGCAAGCGAGGCGTTGGCACAAGGTTCCACAGAACAGGCAAGTGCCATTGAAGAAATTACAGCATCCATTGATGAGATTGCACAGAAAACAAAGGAGAATGCAACAAAGGCAAATGAAGCAGCTGATCTTGTGACGGAAGCTATTACAGACGTAAAAAAGGGAAATGCGCAGATGCAGGAAATGATGTCTGCAATGCAGGATATTAATAAATCTTCTGAAAGCATTTCAAAGATTATAAAAACGATTGATGACATTGCATTCCAGACCAATATCCTTGCATTAAATGCGGCAGTAGAGGCAGCCAGAGCAGGAGAGGCCGGAAAAGGTTTTGCAGTTGTAGCCGAGGAAGTAAGAAATCTTGCAGCCAAGAGTGCAGCAGCAGCTTCTGAAACAGCAGAATTAATCGAAGATTCCATTGGTAAGGTGGGAGCAGGTTCTCAGATTGCAGACGAGACGGCCAATGCATTAGAGAAGATTACAAGTGTTGTACAGCGAAGCGAAGCACTGATTAATGAAATCGCAGAAGCATCAAATTATCAGGCAACTGCTGTTGCGCAGATTGATCAGGCAATCGGACAGGTGTCTCAGGTTGTGCAGACAAATTCGGCTACCAGTGAGGAATGTGCGGCAGCCAGTGAAGAACTGTCCAATCAGGCAAACAGAATGCGCGACCTTCTTTCTGTTTACAAATTGACACATAATATGACATCAGGTATGAACCATGCACAGGAGCAGGCAGAGGGCTCATATCCGGGCGAAGAAAATAAGAATGAACAGATTATCTCGCTGGGAGAGGGGTTTGGAAAGTACTAAGGGAAGCCGGAAAGCATACCGCCATCAAGAAATTGACGACGGTATGCTTTTTATATGGGAGGTAGCAGGTGGAAGATCTAAAGGGAATGAAAGAAGAACAACGGAAAATTGAAGGTGTTGTTTTAGTCTTTTACTGTATTTATAATGTTGGGATATTGAAAAACAGCAGAAGTAATGGGTGGGAAAGTTGGGAGCTGTGCATAAGCATTGGCTGGATATTAAGTCTGATCGTTTATCTCAGAAAATATCGAAACTACCGTTTCCGGGCGATTTTTACCAGTGTAATGATGCAGGTGGGTATGATTTTCTATGAAATGCAGGTACCGGATCTGTTTTCTGATTTAGTAAATGTGATTGCCAGCACAGTTCTTCTGGGAATGTATGGAATACCCGAAATTATAGGTATTGCCATGTTTTCGACCACATTTCTGTTTGGTTATCATGCACTGTTTTTGGGAACCATTCAGCTTACGACCATGAGCGAACCTGCGGTAATGCTACAGCGAATTGCGTCCATGTATCTCGCAGAGTATATTGAGTACTTTATGGTGAAAAAACGGCGGGAGGCAAATGAAAGAAAATCCCAGATTATTGAAGAATTAGTAAAAACGGAGCGGACAAAAGATGATTTTCTTGCCAATGTCAGTCATGAACTGCGTACGCCGATTAACACTATATGCGGTATGTGCGAAATTGTACAACAGGCAGATCTTCCAGGAGATGTGCGGGATGATGTTTTTGATATTCAGACAGCGGGGAAAAATCTGCTTTCCGTAGTCAGTGATATGCTGGATTTTTCCGAATTGCAGTCGGGGAAAATCGAACTAGCAGAGGTAACTTATAATATCACTTCTACAGTAAATGATGTAATCAATATGATAATGGCATGCAAAAGTGAAAAGCAGATTGAACTGATTGTAGACTGTGATGCGGATATTCCATGTGGGCTGTTGGGAGACGAACAGAAAATACGCAGAGTAATCATGAATCTGCTTAGTAATGCGATTAAATTTACGAATGAGGGCTGTGTCATTCTTCGGATTTCCTGTCGCAAAACGGATTACGGAATAAATTTGTTAATCAAAATCAAAGATACTGGAATCGGAATGAAGGAAGAAAGTATTGAGAAGCTTTTCACCAGATACAATCAGGTAGATACAGGAAGAAACCGTCAGGAGGGCGGCATTGGGCTGGGACTGGCAATTTCTCAGGCGATTGTAGATGAGATGGGAGGTTTTATTACTGTAAAAAGTGAATGGGGCAGAGGAAGTGAGATGCAGGTTGCCATTCCGCAGAAGATTGTGGATGAAACGCCGATTGTTTCTGTAAAAGAGCCAGGTCAAATCAATGCTGCTGTTTATGTGGATATGGAAAGAATGCATCAGGGAGAGGTACGTGATGCATATATCTCCTGTATGATGCACATGATGAACCAGCTTGGGGTGAAATGTCAGGTTTGCCATAGACTTGCAGAGTTAAAGCGGAAAGCAGAGCGGGAGAATTTTACACATATCTTTATCAGTCTGCCGGAATATAAAGAGGATGAAGCGTATTTTGATGAGATGGCTCAGTATGCGAAAGTAATCGTTATTTTGGAACAGACAGATGAGAAGGAGATTTCAAATAAAAATCTTATGCGTATTTATAAGCCGTTTTTTGTTTTGACGATTGTGCTGATGCTCAATGATGAGCAGAGTGGACGGGGGTCGTATGGTAGTCGGCATTTTCAAGGAGGATTTATCGCACCGGATGTACATGTTCTGGTGGTTGATGACAATGTGATGAACTTAAGAGTGGTAGAAGGACTGCTTCGGCCTTATCAGATAAAAGTATCTACGGCAACCAGTGGAAGGGAAGCATTGGAAAGAATTGAAACGAAAGATTATGATTTTGTATTTATGGATCATATGATGCCGGAAATGGATGGAATCGAGACGCTTCACCGTATCCGGCAAAAAGAGGGAGAATATTATAAGAAGGTTCCGGTGATTGCGCTTACTGCCAATGCGATTTCAGGAATGCGAGAAACGTTTCTGGCAGATGGATTTCAGGATTTTATTGCAAAACCGATAGAACTGTCTGTATTGGAGCGGGTATTAAAACGCAATATTCCGGAGCAAAAAATCGTTCGTGTAGGAAACAGTATCAGGAAAACGGAGCAAACGCCATTCTCGGGTGAGATGTTTGAAATAGGAGATTTGGATGTTCAAAAAGGGCTTGCTTACTGCGGCGGAATGGAGAACTATCTGGAAGTGCTTGTCATACATTGCAGGGACGGGGCGGATAATATAGAAAAAATAGAACAGTTTTATCGGCAGAAAGATTGGAAGAATTATACGATTTTGGTACATGCATTAAAAGGTTCGATGTTAAGTATTGGTGCAGAAACGTTGTCCGGAATGGCAAAAGAACTGGAACAGGCGGGAAAAGAAGAAAGAGAGGAATATATCCTGACGCATCATGAAGCAATGATAGAGGAATATAAACGAATCCTTGCGATTTTGGCGGACAATGCGAAAATCAATTCGTCTGTTGCGGTTCATGAGGAACATACGGTATCAGGAGAAGCAGAGGAAAAGGAGCTGAGTGAAGAAGAATTTGATAAGTTTGTAGAAGAACTGGATGAGGCAGTGTACACATTGGAAGGAGAAGCTATGTTGGCTGTGGTGGAGAGAATGCAGCAGTACAGTTATCATGGGTATTCTTTGAAAGAAGAATTAAAGCCGGTAATAAAGAAAATAGATATGTCTGATTTTATGTCTGCTGCGGAAGTGGTAAGAAAGCTGAAGACAAAAGAGAAAGGCGTGATGTAGGGTATGCTGAGGAAAATATTCGAATTGTGCAATGACAGGGAGGTTGACTTAAGAGAACGGTTGTTCCGGGTGATTCTGGTGATTGGGCTGCTGGTATCTGGATTGGCGATGCTTGCAAGTATTGCATTGGAAAATGTGCTGATGAATACGGTTCCGCTAGCTATGTTAATCTGTATTATGGGAATGGCATCCGTTGCTACATTTAAGTATCATAAAATAGAATTTGCTGCGGCATTGATAGGAGTTGTAATCATATGCGGTATTTTCCCGTATATGTTTATGGCAAGCGGGGGAATCTTAGGAGGGGCAACTGTGTGGTTTGTTCTGGGAATCCTGTATATCTTTTTGATGTTTTCAGGGAAAAAACTGGTGTTTTTTTTGGCGTTAGTGGTGATAGCGGATGTGACAACTTATGTGGTGTCATATCTGCACCCGGAATGGATCATTGCACTGGCATCGAGGGAAGAAGTTTATTATGATTCGCTTTTCGGGGTTTTAGCGGTTGGAATCGCCGTGGGCTGTATCATGAAATTTCAATTGATGGTATATGAAAAGGAGCGGGAAGTGACGCTTACCCAGAAAGAAGAATTGGAACGTCTGGGCAATTTGAAAAATAATTTCTTTTCGAGCATCAGTCACGAAATTCGTACGCCAATCAATACGATTATCGGTCTGAACGAAATGATATTGAGGGAGGATATTTCAGAAGAAGTTGCGGAGGATGCACAAAACGTTCTGAGTGCGGGGAAAATGCTTTTGTCATTGATTAATGATATTCTGGATCTGGCAAAAATCGAGAATAAGAAGATGGAAATTGTTCCGGTAGAATATAAAACCAGGGAATTGTTTTCTGAATTAGTGCGTCTGGCTTCTGTTCGCATGAAAGAAAAAAATCTTGAGTTTATAGTAGAGATAGATGAGGCGCTCCCTTCTGTTTTGTATGGAGATGAAAAGAGAATCCGGCAGGTGGTATTAAATCTTTTGACAAATGCGGAAAAGTATACGGAACGAGGTTCTGTTACATTATCGGTGCGGGGAGAGATGGCAGAAGATACTACGATAAAGCTGGAGATAGCAGTGGCAGATACCGGAATTGGAATCAAACCGGAGGACATGAAAAATCTGTTTGATTCTTTTCAAAGAGCGGATATTAAAAATAATCGAAAAATTGAAGGAAGCGGGCTGGGGCTGGCTATTGTAAAAAATCTGGTGAATCTGATGGAGGGAGATATCAGCGTAAACAGCATTTATGGAAAAGGTTCGTTGTTTACAGTAAGGCTGAAACAGCAGATAATAGATAGTTTTCCGATAGGACTTACGGATTATATGATGACAGAGGAGGAAGAAAAGAAGGCACCGTACAGACAAAGCTTTGAGGCGCCGGAAGCAAAGATTTTAATTGTAGATGATGATGAAAAAAATCTTATGGTAGCCTGCAAGCTGCTTCGTGCAACACGGGTTTGCATTGATACCGCAGGGAGTGGCAAAGAATGTCTGGAGTATACGAAAAAAGAAAGTTATCATGTGATTTTGCTGGATCATATGATGCAGCAAATGGATGGCATAGAGACACTACGGAGAATCAGAAGGCAGGAAGATGGTTTGTGCAGGAAAGCTCCGGTAATTATGCTTACGGCAAATGCAGCGCCGGAGGATGCAAAACGATATTTTGAGGAGGGATTTGAGGGATATCTGACAAAACCAGTAGATGGGGAAAGGCTTGAGGCGGAAATCTTAAAATTCCTGCCGGAAGATGTTGTGACATACAGGGCAGATACGGCAGAAAAGAGAAGCAAGTCAGAGATTGTTCAAAAGATTCTGGGATATAAACGGAAGAAAATCATGATTACTTCGGATTGTGTCAGTGATTTGCCGAAGGACTTACGGGATAAATATGATATCAGGCTGATGTATACTTATATTGTGACGGAGAAAGGGAGTTTTCGAGATACAAAAGAAATCGGTCCGGATAATTTCTTTCGTTATACATCGGATTCCAGAGGGAATATATATGCAGCCAGCGCCTCGGTAGAAGAATATGAGGCTTTTTATGCGGAAATGCTGACAGAAACAGAAAATGTGATTCACATTTCCCTTTCGTCGCATGTGGGAAAAAGCTATAAAAATGCGTCACTTGCAGCGGAAAGGTTTTGCCGTGTTCATGTGATTGATTCCGAACAGGTCTCTGGCGGAGAAGGGCTTATGGTATTGTATGCGGCACACTTGGCAAAAAACGGGTACGAAGTAGATGAGATCTGCCAGATGTTAGAGAAAGCAAAAGATAAAATAGAAATGAGTTTTCTGCTTCCGACGGTAAATATTTTTTATAAGAATGGTTATACGGATAAGTTTACGGCAAAATTATGTGAACACTTTGGTCTGCACCCGGTTATTAAAAGCCGGCGGGGAACATTAACCATGTGTGGGATACAGGGCGGAAAAATAGAGGCGGCAAGGAAACGCTTTATTCGTCATCAGCTTTTTTGGAAGAAAAAAATCAATACCGAGATAGTTTATATTACACAGATTGGCTGCACGGTAGAACAGCAAAAAGAAGTAAAAAAAGAAGTGACGGAGCAGGTTGCATTTAAGAAAGTGGTTATGCAAAGAGGGTCTGTATCAATTGCAACAAATGCGGGATTTGGAATCGTTGGAATCGCATATATGAAAAGAGAAAAAGAAAAAAAGGAATGTTGAATATTCCTTAAGAAAATGTTATAACAGATATGTATGTTTGCAAAACGAAAGAAAATTATGAAGAAGCAGGACTGGAGGAGTAAAGTAATGAAGAAAATGGAAGACTATGTAAGAACAATACCGGATTTTCCGGAGCCGGGCATCATGTTCCGCGATGTGACGAGCGTTCTGCAGGATCCGGATGGTTTAAAACTTGCCATTGATTCTATGATAAAGCTGCTGGATGGTTTGAATTTTGATGTTATAGCAGGAGCAGAGTCCAGAGGATTTATCTTTGGAGCACCGATTGCATATGCTTTGGGCAAGCCCTTCGTGTTGATTCGCAAAAAGGGAAAGCTGCCTTGTGAAACTGTATCTGCAAAATATGATCTGGAGTACGGCAGTGCAGAGATTGAGATGCATAAGGATGCAATTATGCCGGGGCAGAAGGTTGTTCTCGTGGATGATCTGATCGCGACAGGTGGAACCATTGAAGCAGGTGCAAAGTTGGTCGAGGAGCTTGGTGGAGAAGTGGTAAAGATCATTTTTTTGATGGAACTTGCAGGTTTAAAGGGACGTGAACGGCTGGCAAAATACGATGTAGCTTCCGTTATTACGTATGAAGGAAAATAAAAGAAGTGGAGAAAAGAAATGATTGAAAAACTGTTTAAGCTAAAGGAAAACAATACAACAGTAAAAACAGAAGTGTTGGCCGGAATCACAACCTTTATGACAATGGCATACATTCTTGCGGTAAACCCGTCCATGCTTTCAGCAGCGGGTATGGATGCAACAGCGGTATTGATTGCCACTTGTCTGGCGGCTTTCGTAGGTACACTTGCTATGGCGCTGCTTGCTAATTATCCGTTTGCATTGGCGCCGGGTATGGGACTGAATGCTTATTTTGCATATACGGTGTGCGGCAATATGGGATATGATTGGCGGATTGCATTAATGGCGGTCTTAATCGAGGGATTGATTTTTATTGTATTGTCATTAACAAATGTGCGGGAAGCAATTTTCAATGCCATTCCGAGTACCTTAAAGAAGGGTGTCAGTGCCGGAATCGGTTTATTTATCGCATTTATCGGTTTACAGGGTGCAGATATTGTTGTAAGCAACGGCTCCACTTTGGTTTCTTATGTGGATTTCGCAGGTAAATGGCATACAGAGGGAATTTGTGCAGTTCTTGCGTTAGTTGGATTGCTTCTTACAGTCGTACTGTATATTAAAGGAGTGAAGGGATCTATTTTGATTGGTATTGTGGCTACCTGGCTTCTTGGTATGATTATGCAGGCAGCAGGTGTTTATCAGATTGATGTAGAGAATGGATTTTATTCACTGTATCCGACTATGGCAATGACCGATTTTTCTGCGATTGGAAAGACATTTGGACAATGCTTTAAAGCAGATTTTTCGGGTGTCGGAATATTTAACTTTATTGTTGTGCTGTTGTCTTTCCTGTTTGTGGACATGTTTGATACCATTGGAACATTAATCGGTGTGTCTTCTAAGGCAGGAATGCTGGATGAAAATGAGAAGCTTCCAAGAATTAAACCGGCATTGCTTGCAGATGCGATTGCAACCTCTGCAGGCGCGGTATTCGGTACATCTACGACAACGACTTTTGTAGAAAGCTCTGCTGGTGTAGGTGCAGGGGCAAGAACAGGACTTTCCTCTGTGGTTACCGGATTTTTGTTTTTGCTTGCAATCTTTTTTGCACCAATCTTTACGGCGATTCCGGGATTTGCAACGGCTCCGGCTTTGATTTTTGTAGGATTTCTGATGGTTTCTGCAGTGATTGAGATAGACTTTAAGGATTTGACGGAAGCAGTACCGGCTTATCTTTGCCTGATTGCAATGCCGCTTATGTACAGTATTTCGGAAGGCATTGCTATTGGTGTGATTTCTTACGTTATTATTAATTTCGTATGCGGCAAAAAGGAGAAAATTACACCTCTTATGTATGTTTTGTCGGTACTTTTTGTTTGCAAATACATCTTCCTGTAAGAAAAGTTAAAAAAGATGCGGTCTTAGGACTGCATCTTTTTTTTGTTATGGCGACGAGGAAAAGGAACTGCCTGATTTGCTACTTTCCAAAAAAAATACTTTTAAAGGTAAAATTGCCAGAAATATAAGGCGAAATATTGACAATTTGTTGCAAAATTACTAAAATAAATATAGATATGCCATAATTGAAAAAGTGAGGATTTTTTATGAAAAAGAAGATTCTTCTGGTAGATAATGAGTTAGCAGATCGAAATGCTTTGAAAGGTATACTAAAAAAAGAATATGATCTTTTAGAGGCGGAAAACAAAAAAGAAGCGCTGCAGATTTTAGAGAAAATGGCAGACAAAATAGAGGCAGTCATTTTGGCATGGACTATGCCGGAGATGGACGGGGGTTCGCTGTTAAAGGAGATGGCTGCGGATGATGATTATAAGAAAATTCCGGTTATTGTGTCTGCCGACAATAGTGATGCGGAGACAGAAACCAGGGCATTGGAACTTGGAGCGTGGGATTTTGTGACGAAACCCTATCACGAAAAAATCATAAAATTTCGGCTTTGGAATGTGATAAAAAGGAGTAATCTGTCGGCACTTCGTAGATTGAAATATATTGCAGAGTATGATGTGCTGACCGGAATTTATAATAAAGATAAATTCTTTCGTTCTACAGAAGAAATGTTAAGGGAAAATCCAGAACGAAAATTTGTCTGTATCAGCTTTGATATTAATCGTTTTCAGTTAGTCAATTCCTTTTATGGAACGAAGGAAGGAGACCGGCTGTTAAAGCATATTGCAAGAACATTGCAGAAGGAATTTTCCAAACGAAAATATATTACCTATGGAAGGGTAGAAGCAGATATTTTTGCATGTTGTATGCTTTATAAAGATCAGGAAAAGGTAAAGAGTGAAATCAGGCGATTGAATCAGAGGATACGGGATTATAATCTGAATTTTGATATTGTTACCACCTATGGTATTTATATGGTCAAAGATAATCAGATGCCGGCGAATACAATTTATGACCGTTCCAGGTTGGCGGCGAGGCAGGTAAAGGGGAACTATATCAATAGTTATGCCTTTTATACAGAAGATCTTACAAAGAAGCTGGAAGATGAACAAAGAATTACCAATGAAATGAATGAGGCATTGGCTGAAGGACAGTTTGTTGTATATTTTCAGCCGAAATATAATATCCGGAACAACAGACTCTCCGGCGCAGAAGCATTGGTGCGCTGGAAGCACCCGAAAGAGGGAATGGTGTCTCCAGGGCTTTTCATTCCTGTTTTTGAGCGCAATGGTTTTGTGACAAAGTTAGATTATTATGTTTGGGAGCAGGTTTGTATACTGTTGCGCAAATGGATGGATCAGGGTATTACACCGCGCCCGATTTCCGTGAATGTTTCCAGAGTAAATCTTTATAACCCGAAACTTGTAGATATGCTTTGTGATTTGACGGAAAAATATGATCTTCCGCGTAATTTGCTTCAGTTAGAACTGACAGAGAGTGCTTATACGGATAATCCGCAGGTTATTAAGGAAACCATGAAACGCCTGCATGAAAGAGGGTTCATAGTTCTCATGGATGATTTTGGAAGCGGCTATTCCTCTTTAAATACCTTAAAGGATATACAGGTGGATATTTTAAAAATTGATATGAAATTTTTTGAAAAATCTGAGATTCAGGGAAGAGGAGAAAATATTACGGCATCCGTGGTGCGCATGGCGAAATGGCTTCATATGCCGACCATTGCAGAAGGAGTGGAGGAAAAAGAACAGGTAGATTTTTTGCGAAGCATTGGCTGTGAGTTTGTTCAGGGCTATTATTTTGCGAAACCCATGCCTGCGGATGAGTACGAAAAAATTGCAAAAGAAAATAATGTATTCATGGAAAAGGAGATGGAAGAAGGCGACCCGGCAGCACTGCTTGGTCTGGATTCACGGATGGAGACCATGTTTTCTAATGTTATGCAGGCAATCGGAATTTATGAATATTCCGGGAACGAGGTAGAACTAATCCGGGTGAATAATGCTTTTTACGAATTGTTTGGATGGGAAGATAAAGCACTGCATAGTGATCATCTGTTTGATGTGATACGGGAAGAAGACCGTCCTGTCGTTATGGAGACGATGAGGAAGGCAGCAGAGACGAAGGGAAGGGCTGAGTGTGAATATTTAAGGCAACTGTCTGACGGGCGTTCCATTTGGATTCATATTAAACTAAAATATATCAGTCATGTGGGAACAAAAAGTATTTTAATTGGAAGCTTAAATGATGTGACGGAACAGCATGAGGTAGAATTGGAATTGAACCGTTACCGGACAGCGATTTTAAATCAAAAGACGGAATATGGTAGAATTTTGGTGGTGGACGATGAGGAAATAAATCGTATCATATTGAATGCGATTTTTGAAAATCAGTATAAGGTTTTGCAGGCGGAAAACGGAAAGCAGGCGCTTGAGGTTCTGGAAGAGTGTAATTATGAGGTGGATGTTATTTTTCTGGATATGGCAATGCCTGTCATGGATGGAATCGGTTTCCTGGAGGAAAGACAAAAAAACACAAAAATGGAAGATATACCAGTTATTATCATAACAGCGGATGACACTTCAGCACAGCAAGTAAAAGCGATTGCATTAGGTGCAAGTGATTACATTATAAAGCCTTTTGTAGGAGAAACAGTGCTCAGACGAACCCGTAATGTTTTGGAGTCAAAACGGAATCTGGAAAAATATATTCAGGCGGCAAAAGAAAGTATGAAAAAAGTGTGAAAAATAAAAAAATCACTTGAAAAGTGATTTTTTTATACCTATAATGTTTGATGTCAAACAAAAAGAGAAAAGGAATGAATTATGGCAAAAAATTTTATTTCCAAACAACTGCATTCTTTGTCAAATTTAATTATGCGGTATTTTGATAATTCACCAATCAAGAAAAGCCTGGATGAAGTGACTGGCACAAACGGCTGGATTATCGGATATCTGGCAGAAAATGAGGGGCGGGAGATGTACCAAAAGGATCTGGAAAAGGAATTTGGAATCACCCGTTCTACTGCGTCTAAGGTTATTAACCGTATGGTGCAGAAGGGCTTGATAAAGAGGGAGAGCGTATCTTCAGATGCCAGATTAAAGAAGCTTGTGCTGACACCGCTTGCATGGGAGGTATTCCGTAAAATGGAGGTGGATCATACTAATCTGGAGCAGAAGCTGATGAATGGTTTTACAGAGGAAGAAACGCAGATGCTGCGCAATTATATTGACAGAATGTATCATAATATGATGCAGTAGGAAAAACGAGGAGGGAAAGGATGTTAAAGACCTTAGGATCACAAATTAAAGAATTTAAGAAAGATTCTGTCTTAACGCCAATCTTCATGATTTTAGAGGTTGTCATGGAAACAATCATTCCGTTTTTGATGGCCTCTATCATTGATGACGGTGTGGAGAAAGGAGACATCCATCATATTTATGTGGTGGGTGGATGTATGGTAGTCATGGCAGTACTGGGACTGGTATTCGGTGTTTTGGGCGGCAAGTACGGAGCCAGAGCATCTGCTGGTTTTGCCAGAAATCTGAGAAAGGCGATGTATGAAAACATACAGACGTTCAGTTTTTCCAATATTGATAAATTTTCCACGGCAGGACTGGTTACAAGGCTTACGACAGATGTTACCAATATTCAGAATGCATATCAGATGATTTTGCGCATGTGTGTGAGAGCACCATTCAGCTTGATTTGCGCTATGACGATGGCATTTCTTATCAATGCAAAATTGGCATCGATTTATCTGATAGCAGTTATTTTTCTGGGAGGCTGCCTTGCGTTTATCATTCATCATGCAACGCGCTATTTTAATCAGGTGTTTGAAAAGTATGATGATTTGAATGCAAGTGTACAGGAAAATGTTTCAGCCATTCGTGTTGTAAAGGCATATGTGCGGGAAGACTATGAAAAGAAAAAATTCAAAAAGGCAAGTGAAAATGTCTACCGTATGTTTGTAAAGGCAGAAAGCCTTCTGGCATGGAATACGCCACTTATGCAGTTTACTGTCTATGCTTGTATTTTAGGTATCAGCTGGCTGGGTGCAAAGATGATAGTCGTAAGTTCATTGACTACCGGAGAACTGATGAGTCTTCTTACATATTGTATGAACATTTTAATGAGCCTTATGATGTTATCCATGGTATTTGTTATGATTACCATGAGTATGGCGAGTGCCAGACGTATCAGCGAAGTATTGAATGAGGAAGCTGACATTAAAAATCCTATGAATCCAATTATGGAGGTAAAGGATGGAAGCGTTGTTTTTGAAAATGTAAATTTCAGCTATAAAAAAGATGCAAAAAGTTATGTGTTAAAAGATATCAACTTAAATATCAAGTCGGGAGAGACTATCGGTATTTTAGGCGGAACCGGAAGTGCAAAATCGAGTCTGGTCAACTTAATTACCCGTCTGTATGATGTATCTACCGGAAAGGTGCTCGTAGGCGGTGTGGATGTTAGGGATTATGATCTTGAAGTGTTAAGAAATGAAGTGTCCGTCGTGCTGCAGAATAATGTGCTGTTTTCAGGAAGTATTTTAGATAACCTTCGCTGGGGAGACAAAGATGCCAGTGAGGAGGAATGTCGCCATGCCTGTGAACTTGCCTGTGCGGATGAATTTATTGAAAAGATGCCGGATAAATACAATACCCATATTGAGCAAGGGGGAACTAACGTTTCCGGAGGACAGAAACAGCGTCTTTGTATAGCAAGGGCATTGTTAAAGAAGCCGAAGATTCTGATTCTGGATGATTCTACCAGCGCTGTAGATACAGCTACTGATGCGAAAATCAGGAAAGCGTTTGCGGAAGAAATTCCAAATACGACGAAATTTATCATTGCTCAGCGTGTTTCCAGTTTACAGAGTGCAGACCGTATTATCGTTATGGATGACGGCTGTATCAGTGGCTTTGGAACACATGAGGAATTACTTGATGGCAATAAGATATATCGGGAAGTATATGAATCCCAGACAGCAGGTAGTGGTGATTTTGACGAGAAAGGAGGAATGTAACATGCCGGGACCAATGAATGGACCAATGAAGGGACCACAGCCCCAGGGAAAACCGAAGGGAGTAGAGCAGCCGGGAAAGTTGTTTCGGCGTTTAATGTCTTACATTTTTAAAAATTACGGATTTGCCTGTGTGGTTGTAGTGATCTGTATCGTGATTACAGCACTTTCCAGCGTCCAGGGGACGATGTTCATGCAGACATTGATTGATGATTATATTATACCGCTAACGAAAAGTGAGCATCCGGACTTTAGTGGGTTACTGCATGCAATAGCGAAGGTGGCAGTCTTTTATCTCTGTGGTGTGGCAGCAGCTTATGCTTACACCCGGATTATGGTCAACGTGACGCAGGGAACCTTAAAAAATTTCCGTGATGATATGTTTCTTAAGATGGAAAGCCTGCCGATTAAATATTTTGATACTCATGCGCACGGTGATATTATGTCATGCTATACCAACGATATTGATACACTGCGTCAGATGATTAGCCAGAGTATCCCGCAGCTTATATCCAGCGTGATTACTATCGTGTGTGTACTGGTATGTATGCTTCGCTTGAATGTACTGCTTACCATGGTGACTCTTCTCATGGTTGCGGTTATGCTGGGAATTACCAAAATCCTGGCGGGACTTAGCGGTAAATATTTTATGGAACAGCAGAAAAATATCGGTATTGTGAATGCACATATTGAGGAAATGATGAATGGACAAAAAGTCGTAAAGGTGTTTTGCCATGAGGAGGAAAGTATTGACAAATTTAATCAGTTGAATGACGAATTGTTTCACAGTTCAGATAATGCGAATAAGTATGCCAATATCCTGATGCCAATCAATGCCCAGATTGGAAATGTGAGCTATGTCATTTGTGCAATATTTGGCGGAATTCTTGCTTTAAACGGTTATGGCGGTTTTACCTTGGGAGCCCTGGCAAGTTTCCTTACGTTTAATAAGTCTTTTAATATGCCAATCAATCAGGTGAGCCAGCAGTTGAACAGTGTGGTTATGGCATTGGCAGGAGCAGAGCGTATTTTTGCGCTTTTAGATGAAAAACCAGAGACGGATGAGGGATATGTAGAACTGGTGAATGCTGTAGAACAGCCGGATGGTACGGTAGCAGAAAGTGAAAAGCGTACCGGAATTTGGGCATGGAAACATTTCCATAAAGCGGATGACACCATTACTTATCAGAAGATGGAAGGAGATGTGGTCTTTGATCATGTGGACTTTGGTTATAACGATGAAAAAATAGTTTTGCATGATATTGAACTGTATGCGAAGCCAGGGCAAAAGATTGCATTTGTCGGAGCAACCGGAGCTGGAAAAACAACTATTACAAATCTGATTAACCGGTTTTATGATATTCAGGACGGAAAGATTCGTTATGACGGAATTAATATTAACAAAATAAAAAAAGCGGATTTACGGAGATCTCTTGGTATTGTTTTGCAGGACACTCACTTGTTTACCGGAACCGTTATGGAGAATATCCGTTACGGAAAGCTAGATGCTACAGATGAGGAGGTCATAGAGGCAGCAAAACTTGCCAATGCAGATGGTTTTATAAAAAGGTTGCCGGATGGTTACAATACAATGCTGACTGGGGACGGAAAGAATTTAAGTCAGGGGCAGAGACAGCTTCTTGCCATTGCCAGGGCTGCAGTAGCAGATCCGCCGGTCTTGATTTTAGATGAAGCAACAAGTTCCATTGATACCCGGACTGAGAAACTGGTGCAGCAGGGTATGGATCGACTGATGGAGGGAAGGACCACATTTGTTATAGCGCATCGGCTTTCCACAGTAAGAAACAGCGATTGTATTATGGTATTGGAACAGGGACATATTATTGAAAAAGGAACCCATGATCAGTTGATTGAAGAACAGGGCAAATATTATCAGCTTTATACCGGAAAAATTGCAAATGCATAAAAATATGAAGGCATAAATGAAAAAGAAGAAGGATAGACTATACTGATAATCCAGGGATTTGAAGTATGGTCTGTCCTTTTTAGTATTCATTCTTAATAGCAGACAAAAAGAAAGAAAATGAAAAAAACTATTGACAATTTGAGAAAACCATATATAATATAATTAAGAACCATTCCTAATAAGGAGAGCAATTATGGCAGAGAAAAGAAATACACATCAGAAAAAAATGATATTGGAAACCCTTTGTGAGATGAAGAATCATCCGACTGCTTATATGGTTTTTGAAAGACTGCAGGAGATGGGCTCGCATATCAGCAAGTCGACAGTTTATCGTAATCTTTCTGAGGCTGCTGAGGAGGGCATCATTTTGAAACTGGCCATTACGGACAGTGATGTACGATATGACGGCAATACAATGCCTCATTATCACATTCGATGCCGGGAGTGCAATGGGGTGTACGACAGCAAAATACCCTATCAGGATTATATTGATGAGTTATCCCGAAAGGAAGATGGTGAACTGATAAGCAGCCATATGATAGAATTTAACGGCGTTTGTCAGAAGTGTAAAAAAAGAATGGAGGAAAAAGAAAAATGAAGAAATTTGTATGTCAGGTATGTGGGTATGTTCATGAAGGAGAAGCTGCACCGGTAGAATGTCCGGTTTGTCATGCTCCGGCATCTAAATTTACAGAACAGTCCGGAGAGAAGACATGGGCAGCAGAGCATGTAGTAGGTGTAGCAAAGGGTGTCAGCGAGGATATTGTTGCAGATTTAAGAGCAAACTTTGAAGGAGAGTGTACAGAGGTAGGAATGTATCTTGCAATGGCAAGAGTTGCCCACAGAGAAGGCTATCCGGAAATCGGTATGTACTATGAGAAGGCTGCTTATGAAGAAGCAGAGCATGCAGCAAAATTTGCAGAGTTACTTGGTGAAGTAGTAACAGACTCTACTAAGAAAAATCTTGAGATGCGTGTGGACGCAGAAAACGGTGCTACTGCTGGAAAAACAGATCTTGCAAAACGTGCAAAAGCTGCAAATCTTGACGCAATTCATGATACGGTTCATGAGATGGCAAGAGACGAGGCTAGACATGGAAAAGCATTCGAAGGTCTGTTAAAGAGATACTTCGGTTAATTAAAATATTGAAAAAGTATTTTCAAGCATTTAAGGGTATGTTGGAGAAATCTGACATACCTTTTTTGAATTGCCACAAAGATAATTTGCACAAAAGATACAAAGGGACAAAAATTATCACGCAAAAACTTGACAAAAAATAAATTATCTGGTTATTATTAGTAAGAAAACAGAGGGGTTTGACAGAGATGAGGTTTGGAGGTGGGAGTATGACAGTACAGGAGTGTTATAAAACGGTCGGCGGAGATTATAAAGAAATCATGAGCCGGTTAATGAGTGAGGATCTGGTGAAAAGATTTCTGGAGATGTTTTTGGAAGATCCAAGCTATTTGGAGTTACTGGAAGAAATGGGAAAAAATGATTATGAGGAGGCATTTCGTGCTTCCCATACGTTAAAGGGAGTGTGCCAGAATTTAGCTTTGACCGAATTGTTTCAGATCAGTTATCAAATTACAGAAGCTTTGCGCGGAGGAAATGGGCAGGAAGCGGAAAAATTATTGCCGGATATAAAGAAGAGCTATGATAAGACAGTTGCAGCAATACATGCGCTGCTGGATGGAACTGATAGATGAGATTGGTAAGATTACAAAGGAGAAAATTATGGGAGATAACATGAAGAAAAATACGATATTGATTGCAGATGATGCAGACATTAATCGTGAGATGTTAAAAACTATTTTTGAAGAACAGTACCAAATCATAGAAGCTGCGGATGGAGAAAAGACAATAGAAATTCTTGAGGCAAAACAAAATCAGATTGCAGTTTTGTTTTTGGATTTGATTATGCCGAAAAAATCTGGTCTGGATGTGCTGGAGCATATGCAGAAAAAGGGCTATATGGAGTATATCCCAGTCATCATGATTACCGGAGAGGCAACAGCGGAGAGTGATGAAAAGGCTTATGAATATGGCGCATCTGACATTATATATAAGCCATTTGCACCCAAAGTTGTCATGCGTCGTACCAAAAATATCATCGAATTATTTGAAGGAAGAAGTTATATCAAACATCAGTTAGAGGAACGTACCAATGAATTGATGGAAAGTAACCGGAAAATAAAAAAGAGTAACAAATTTTTTATTGATACGCTCAGTTCAGTCATAGAACTTCGGGGGCTGGAGTCCAGTGAACACAGCCGGAGAGTAAAATGCTTTACAAAAATCATCATGAACAATCTGGTCAGATTTTACCCGGAATACAATCTTTCCGATGAGGATGTCCGCCTGATTGTAGAAGCTTCCGCGCTTCACGATATCGGAAAAATAGCTGTGCCGGATAATGTCTTGCTAAAGAAAGAAAATCTTACTAAGGAGGAAGAAGAAGAAAAAAGAAAACATACCATTTACGGATGCAAATTGTTGGAAAATTTGAAACAGAACGATGACGGATTTTATCAATATTGTTATGATGTTTGTAGATATCATCACGAAAAGTACGACGGAAAAGGTTACCCCGATGGGTTAAGAGGTGATGAAATACCAATCTGGGCACAGGTTGTTTCTGTTGTGGATTGTTTCGATTCTCTGGTAAGTGGCAGAGTTTATCAGGTTCCGTATGCGGTAGATGAAGCAGTACGTGTTATTCTGGCGGGTGAGTGCGGGGTGTTTTCACCGAAAATCTTAGATTGCCTTGAAGTATCTAAAAGTGAATTGTTTCAGGCAGCAGAACTGGAACTTTCTTATGCAGGTAGTGTGGAGAATTAGTACAAGGAAGTGGGGATATGGTTAGAGGGAAAAGGGAGCAGGCTGTAAAAGTAGATAAGCAGTTGGAAATTGTTTATGCACTGAGTTGGGATTATTTTTCTATTTACCTGATTGATTTAGATAAAGATGCGACAGAGGTTCAGCGTATTTCAAATGAAGTTTCAAGGCAGGTGTCGGAGTTTACCACCCGGTTTCATTCGTATTCCAAAGGAGTCGTTGCATATACTTATGCCTATGTATATCCGGAGGATAAAGAGTTTGTTTTAAAAGAGACCAGGATAGAAAATATTAAAAAACGGCTGGAAACTGAGCGGGCTTTTTCCATAAAATACCGAAGAATCGTAAACGGAGTCGTAGAATATATAGAATGGCGTTATGTCAGGGGAGCGGCCTATGGAGAAGAATCTGAGGTGATACTTGCAGTACGGAATGTAAATGAGGAAATGAGCAAAGAAATACAGCAGAAGGAACTGTTGGAAGATGCTTTGAACCAGGCACAGCATGCTAACCGGGCAAAAACCACCTTTTTATCTAATATGTCCCATGATATTCGGGCGCCAATGAATGCAATCATCGGATTTTCTACTATTGCGGCAAATCATATTGATAACAGGGAAAAGGTAAAGGACTGTCTGGAAAAAATACTTTCATCCAGCAAGCATTTATTAAGTTTGATTAATGACATCTTAGATATGAGCCGTATTGAAAGCGGGAAAGTGACAATTCAGGAAAAGGAGTGCAATATTTCTGAGATGCTGCATAGTCTGGTGCGGATGATTCAGCCGCAGATTAAAGAAAAAGAGCTGGACTTCTTCGTCGATATTTATGATGTTGTAAACGAAGACATTATTGCCGATTCCTTAAAATTAAACCAGGTATTTATCAATATTCTCAGTAATGCGGTTAAGTTTACACCATCCGGTGGTGTTATCTCGTTTCGGATTTGTCAAAAGGCTTCGACCCGAGAAGGGTATGGCGCATACGAGTTTGCAATCAAAGATACGGGAGTAGGGATGTCCAGTGAATTTGTGGAGCATATCTTTGAACCGTTTGAACGAGAAAAGAGCTCTACCCAAAGCGGCATTGAGGGGACAGGACTCGGAATGTCCATAGCGAAAAATATTGTGGATATGATGGGAGGGACGATACAGGTCAACAGTGTAAAGGGGAAAGGCAGTGAATTTGTTATCTGTCTGGAACTAAAGTTACAGGAAAATGTGGTGAAAAGAGAACCTATAGCGGAATTAGAGAATATGCGCATTCTGGTGGCGGATGATGATGTGGATACCTGTAATAGCTTAAGAAAGATGCTGGCGCAGATGGGGATACGTTCTGAATGTGTAAATTCTGCAGGAGAAGCTATTGCTCAGATGCAAGTGGCAGTGGATGCAGAGGATGCATTTGATACATATATTATAAATTGGAAAATGCCGGATATGGATGGAATTGAAACGACACGGAGGATTCGGAAAGTGATTGGAGCTGCAGCTCCGATTATCATTCTTACAGCCCATGATTGGACAGAGATTGAAGACGAGGCAAAAGAATCCGGAGTTACAGCTTTTTGTAGTAAGCCGCTGTTTCGCTCAGATTTGGAGAAAATACTGCTTCGCTTAAACCGGCCAAAAGAAGAAGAAAAGGTATCGGAGCCGTCTTTAAGAGAGCAGTATGTTGGAAAACGGATTCTTGTAGCAGAGGATAATATACTAAATCGTGAAATCGCGCATGAGATCTTAACAGAAGCCGGATTTGAGGTGGAAGAAGCGAAGGATGGTTCGGATGCGCTGCAAATGATTGAACGGTCGGGGGAAGGGTATTATGATCTGGTGCTGATGGATGTTCTTATGCCGGTCATGAACGGATATGAGGCAACAAAGCTGATTAGAAAACTTCCGCGCATGGATATCAGAACCATGCCTATTATAGCAATGACGGCAAAGGCGTTTGAGGAAGATAAGGAACTAGCGCTTCAAAGCGGAATGAATGCGCATATTGCCAAACCCTTGAATGTAGAAAAATTATTTCATGTGCTGTCAAACTGGCTGCAGCAGGTTCAATGACATACATGGCTGATCTGTGGAGGAGGAGTGTATGAAGTATTTTCTTGCGGTAAACCTGTTTGCGTATTGTGTGTTGGCATTTTATTTTGCATTGAGGTTTTGGTGCTTAAAGGGAAAAAAATATGTGGAGAACCGCCTTGTTGGTGCATTTTGCTTTGCCAGCGGGATATGGAGTCTGGGTTTTAGTGCACTGATGCTCCAGACTGATCCTTATCGGGCGTATCTTTGCCGAAGTGCCGGGATGATTGGGGTTTTTCTCTATCTTATTATTGCTCAGGTACTGGTGTGCCATATATCGGGGATAAAGCGGTGTTGGCGTTGGTGGATGGATGGATTTTCCTTTACAGGCATTATCGTATATTTTCTGGTTATTCAAAAGGATCAGACGGTATATTATCTGTCTGATATGGGAATGACCTACTATTTTAAGGCGGGATTTTGCAATAATGTATACATTATTTATACGATAATTGTCTGTGTGAACCTTTTGGCGGTTATTTTTTATATGATTCGGGTTTCCAAGGTGAAACGGGTTCAGGCATTGGGCAGAAGTTTTTTGTTTGTAGCGATACTTATTATTTTTGGAATGGTATTGGATACCATATTTCCACTGATGGGAATGGCTGCGATTCCGGGTAGTTCTTTGACACAATTCTGGGGAACACTGGTTTTTTGGTATGCACAAAATATCGTGGATCGTTCCAGAATTACGATTAAAAATATGTCAGAGGTCGTTTACTACTCACTGGCAGTGCCGATTATGATTTTTGATTCAAATAAGAAAATCCAGCTTATGAATGACGCAGCGGCTTCTTTTCTTGGAATCAGCCAAAATGTCTTGAATACAGAAGAAATCCGAATTGAACAGATATTTGATATTGAAGAACAGGAGGCTTTTGTATTTGATGAAAAGAGAAAAGATGTGGATGCAGTCTGCCTGAGAAACCAGTTATATTGCAGTTTGACAGTAAATAAAATTGAAGATACCTATGAAGATATCATTGGATATATTGTTATTGCGACGGATTTGTCAGAACGCATAAAAGCAATGCAGAAGTTAGAGGAGGCAATCAAGGAAGCAGAGAAGGCGAATCGGGCTAAAAGCACGTTTCTTGCCAATATGTCTCATGAAATCCGCACCCCGATGAATGCAATCATCGGATTTTCGGAACTGCTCTTAAAAATGGATGTGGATTCACAGGTGCGGGAATATGCAGAGGATATCAAAAGTTCTTCCAAGAATCTGTTGGCAATTATCAATGATATTTTGGATATTTCAAAAATCGAATCAGGAAAGATGGAACTTGTGTGTAGTGAGTATTATACAGAAGGTCTGTTTAATGATGTCTTTTTGATTATTCAGGCACAGGCAGAGAAAAAAGGGCTGGATTTCCAGGTGAAGATTGCTTCAGATATGCCGGCTAAACTGTATGGTGATAAAATCAGAATTCGTGGAGTTTTGATCAACTTACTGAATAATGCGGTGAAATATACCATGAAGGGCAAGGTATCGTTAGAGGTAAATGTTCTAAAGAGGAAAGATAACAGAGTGACGCTGGAATTTAAAGTTGCCGATACGGGAATTGGAATCAAAGAGGAAGAACTGGAGAGGATTTTTGAGAGCTTTTCACAAGTGGACTGCAAGGTACATTATGGAGAAGAAGGCACCGGGCTCGGACTTGCCATAGTGAAGGGATATGTGACTCTGATGAACGGAGAGGTTACGGTTTCTAGTGTTTATGGAGAGGGGACTGTGTTTACGGTAGTGCTTGAGCAAAAGGTTGTGGATGAGAAGCTGCCAGATCGATCCTATATCGGAGAGAAGGATAATTCTGATGCATTCAGCTTTGGAACGATAAAGGTATCCGGAGTCCAGGTTCTTGTAGTAGATGATAACCGGGTAAATCTTAAAGTGGCACAAAGCAGCCTGGAATACTATGGATTTACAGTAGATATTGCATCCAGTGGAGAAGAAGCGATTGCATTATGTAAAGAGAAGCATTATCAAATGATATTTATGGATCAGATGATGCCACAGATGGACGGAATCGAAGCAATGAAGCAGATTCGAAAATTAGAGCCTTATTATGATTTTAGTGGGGAAGGTAAGATTATCGTCCTGACTGCAAATACAATCAGCGGCATCCGGGAGCAGTTGATACAGGAAGGTTTTGATGAATACCTTGGAAAACCCATCAATTATAAACAACTGGAACGACTGGCAGTTCGTTTCCTTCCGGAGGAAAAGCTTCAGCGTGAAAAGGTGGGGGATGTGGCGCAGCCAGAGATGGATAAAAAGCAGCTTGAGCAGGAAGAACTGCAAAAAACGTTGCCGCAGGTAAAAATTGCACAGGGAATAGCAAACTGTGGAGGGAAACTCTTAAATTATTTTGATGTCCTGCGGATGATTTGCCGGGATGGAGAAAAGCAGCTGGCAGAGTTGAAAAAATTGCAGGAGCAGGGAGACTATCCTGAATACACGGTGAAAATACATGCGTTAAAGGGTACGGCAATGAATATAGGTGCTGAGCAAATCGCAGAATTGGCAAGAGCGCAGGAAAAAGCCGGAAGAGAAGGAAATACGAGTTATATTGATGCCCATATGGAAGAATTTCAGCAGGAATATCATCTGTTGCTGGACAAATTGCAGATGGTACTTCCCCACGATAGTGTGTCTGAAAATGTAATGGCAGAGGAGAAAAAGGAAGAAAACGAGGAAACAGATTTTCGGCAGATATTAAAGGAAATTCGAAAATGTGTGGAAGACTTTGATTTTGCGGGGGCATCTAAATTGCTCCGGGAGGCAAAAAGGGAACGGATTCCGGAGCAGTATGCAGAGGTTTATGCACAGCTTGGTCAATGGATGGATGAAATGGAAATAGAAAAGATGCTGAATTTGCTCGATGAATACACCAGGTTATGAAATTAAATTGAAAAATCACACAATTCATTGTATAATAGTAGTAAGAGAATTAGGGGTATATTGTGGGCTGGTTATTACACAGAATAGAGAGGTAGCGCTATGGGAAGATTTCTAACAGCAGGAATTATTCAAAGGGAAACGATTGTAAGAGTACCTAAAATTCCGATTGAGTACAGTAAGGTTACGAGGTGCTATGACACAGTTTTTGGCGGTATCGGTGGAGATGCATACAATGTTGCTAATGCATTGAAATGGTTGGGAGATGATGTGGATTTACTTTCGGAAATCGGAGAGCGTGATGGTCATCTTTTTGATACGAAGCACCTGGATCGGCATTATGTTTTTGCAAATTTGAAGCAGACGCCTTCGGCAGTTATTTTCTTTGATCATGATCGTAAGCAACAGATATTTGAGGACACCAAAGATTTGGAAGATGTGCCGTATGATTTAAGCCGTTTTGTGGAAGCGTTAAAAACAGCGGATATGGTCATTCTTTCCAACAATAAGTTCTGCCGGCCATTTTTGCAGCCGACCAAAGACAGTGGCAAAAAGCTTGTAGTCAATTTTAATGGACTGAATCGGGAAAATGAACTGGATCAGGAGTTCCTAAACGCAGCAGATATTGTTTATGTCAGTGATGACGAAATTGGGGTAGAGCCGTATGAGGCAATGCGTAGAATGAGTGAAAATTATGGCATGGAGTGCATTATACTTGGTATGGGTAAGGCAGGACTACTCATGTATACAAGACAGGACGGCATGATTGTTCCTTATTCTTCTGTACATATTAAAGAGGTTGTCAATACGGTCGGAGCTGGAAATGCACTGCTTTCCTGTTTCCTTCATTACTACCATAAGAATGGGGATTGCCATGAGGCGATTAAGTATGCTTTGATGTTTGCTGCGTATAAGATTGGCTATGTTGGAACGTCTAAGGGTTTTATGAGAGAAGATGAAATGGAACTGTGGTATGATTTGATATGGAATCGTTATAAATAGGCGTAAGGAGGAAAGAAAGCCGTGAAAGAAGAAATTAAAAGTCAGTTAATAGAGGAATTGAATAAGGCCATTCAGCCAGACAAAATGGCTGATGTGGAGGATGATGGGAGAGTTCAATATCATCACGCGACTCATAGCTTGCAGATTAATGAGGAAGCAAAGGTGATGGAGGAGGAAGAAGAGCAGGAAGAGAAAAAACCGGATGAGGATGAGATGTTTGAAACTCTAATCAAGAAGCTAAATGAGCAAAAATATGGGCATGATAAAAAAATTGATATGGCATAGCCATACCCGAAGTTACAAATGGACGTAGGGAGGGGCTTACGTTATGAAAATGACGTAAGCTTTTTCTATATAGACCGATAAGAAGGAGACAGCAATGAAAAAGAAAAAAGAAAACATAGATTACGCACTTTACCTTTGTACTGACAGAGGATTGATGAGTACTGACACAGTCGAAGAAGCTGTAAGACAGGCGGCTTTGGGTGGAGTTACGATGGTGCAGTTACGGGAAAAGGACTGTTCCGCGAAAGAGTTTTATGAGACAGCACTTTGTGTAAAAAAAATTACAGATCAATTTCAGATACCGCTTATTATTAATGACAGAGTGGATATTGCTTTGGCAGTGGGGGCAGACGGTGTGCATGTAGGTCAGAGCGATCTGCCGGCGTCAGAGGCAAGAAGGCTGCTTGGACCGGATAAAATCGTCGGGGTATCTGCCCGTAATGTGGAGCAGGCAAAAAAAGCGGCAGCGGACGGAGCGGATTATCTGGGTGTGGGAGCTATGTTCGCCACTGGAACAAAACAGGATGCAAAAGTGACTTCCAGAGAAGAACTTTGCAGGATTCGGGCAGCAGTGGAACTGCCAATCGTAGCTATCGGCGGAATAAAAAAGGACAATATTTTGCAACTGGAGGGAACCGGAATCAACGGAGTGGCGGTAGTGTCCGCAATTATTGCAGCACCGGATATTAAGGCGGCAGCTACGGAACTGGCAGAGCGGGTAAAGGAGTTAAGAGAGCAATGAAAACGGTGCTTACGATAGCGGGAAGTGACTGTAGTGGCGGAGCTGGCATTCAGGCAGATTTAAAGACGATTGCCGCTCATAAATTATATGGTATGAGTGCGATTACAGCTTTGACAGCACAGAATACAACAGGGGTTTTTGATGTGCTTGCGGTACCGGAAAATTTCATGAGAGAACAGCTTAACTGTATTTTCTCTGATATTCGGCCCGATGCAATAAAAATAGGAATGATTCCGAATAAAGAATTGCTGCTTTGTATTGCAGAAGTGTTAAAGGAACAGCAGGTAGAGCATGTGGTAGTTGATCCGGTTATGGCATCCACCAGTGGCAGAAAGCTTTCCGGTGAGGAGAGTGGGGAGTTTTTCCGGGAACTTTTTTTGCAGGCATCTTTTATTACGCCGAATTTGCCGGAGGCGGAACGGTTAAGTGGCAAAATGATAAGAAACCGGGAGGAAATGGAGCAGGCGGCAAAGCATCTGGCGGAGAAATATCAGGCTGCGGTATTGTTAAAGGGTGGCCATTTTGAAGAAGGGGCAGATGATTACCTTTATGATGGAAAAAAAGGATACTGGTTTTTGGGTGAGCATATTGCAAGCAGCAATACCCATGGGACCGGATGTACACTTTCTTCGGCGATTGCCTGTTATTTGGCAGAGGGGATGCGGATGGATGATGCTGTAAGGAATGCGAAGCATTATCTCACAGGAGCCATTGCGGCAGGCCTTGATCTGGGGAAGGGGAATGGTCCACTGGATCATATGTATGCGATAAAGAAGCAGAAAATATAAAAGCAAAGGAGAAGTGTTATGGAAGAAAGCAGAAACCAGATTTTACAGCAGGCGACGGATGTGATAAATGGATTTCGTGTGCGACCGGGATATTATAGCTATAATGGAGCATTTGAGGTGCCAGGAGGCGGTGGGGTGAATTTTACCGTACATTCCTTTCAGGCAACCTCCTGTACGTTGGCATTGTTTCACAATAGAGAGGATGAACCTTATGCGCTGATACCGTTTCCGGATGATTATCGGATTGGAAATACTTATGCCATGATTGTTTATGGACTGGATATTTCAGAATTCGAATATGCCTATCAGTTTGACGGACCTTTTGATCCGCATAAAGGTCTGATATTCAACAAAGAAAAATTTATCCTGGATCCTTATGCCAAGGCAGTGGCGGGACAGCGTATCTGGGGAGAAAAGCAGAACGAGGATTTTATTTACAAAGCGCGTGTTGTGCGCAGTGAATATGATTGGGGAAAAGCCAAACAGCCAGAAATTCCGTTAGAGGATCTGGTAATTTATGAAATGCATGTTCGTGGATTTACGAAGGACAATTCCTCCCGTGTAAGAAATAAAGGAACCTTTGCAGGAATACGGGAAAAAATCCCGTATCTGTTGAGCCTTGGGGTCAATGCGGTAGAACTGATGCCGATTTTTGAATTTGATGAGATGGAAGGCTCACGTGTGGTGGACGGGGAGCAGCTATATAATTACTGGGGATACAGCCCGGTATGCTTTTTTGCACCGAATACATCCTATTCGTCTATGGATTCTCATAACAGAGAAGGCTTGGAATTAAAAAAATTAATCCGGGAATTGAATCAGAATGGTATAGAGGTTATTTTGGATGTTGTATTTAATCATACGGCAGAGGGCAATGAAAAAGGACCGTTCTTTTCTTTTAAGGGAATCGACAATAATATCTATTATATGTTGACACCGGATGGTCATTATTATAATTTCAGCGGTTGTGGCAATGTATTAAACTGCAACCATCCCATCGTGCAGCAGATGATTCTGGAATGTCTGCGATATTGGGTGACGAACTACCGGGTAGACGGTTTTCGATTCGATCTGGCTTCAATTCTGGGAAGGAATGAAGATGGTTCCCCGATGAGTAAACCGCCGCTTTTACAGAGTCTTGCCTTTGATCCGATTTTAGGGAAGGTGAAGTTGATTGCGGAAGCATGGGATGCAGGTGGTCTTTATCAGGTGGGAAGTTTTCCGTCCTGGAACCGATGGGCTGAATGGAATGGAAAATACCGGGATGATATGCGAAGTTTCCTGAAAGGTGATAACGGGTATGCTGGTGTTGCCATTGCGCGTATGACGGGCTCGAAGGATATTTATGACCCTGAGTACCGTGGAGGGGATGCCACGGTCAATTTTATAAATTGCCATGACGGGTTTACACTTTACGATCTGTATTCTTACAATGAAAAACACAATGAGAAGAATGGCTGGAATAATGAGGATGGGGAGAGTAATAACCGAAGCTGGAACTGCGGCGTGGAAGGCGAGACAGATGACCCGGAAGTAAACGCCCTGCGGCTTAAGATGTGTAAAAATGCCTTTGCCGTACTGATGTGCAGCCGGGGAGCCGCCATGTTTTTGTCCGGAGACGAATTTTGCAATACCCAGTTTGGAAATAATAATGTATATTGTCAGGATAACAGGATTTCCTGGTTGGACTGGAGCCGTAAGGAAAAATATGGTGAGATGTATGAATTTGCAAAGTGGATGATACATTTTAGAAAAGAACACCCGGTGGTGCGTAAGACAACGGAGAGCGCCAGATGTGGATTTCCGGATATCAGTATTCACAATGATGTGCCGTGGAATGATACCTGCCGGGATGACACTCATTGTATTTCTGTCATGTATGCGGGAAGAAAAGAAGGACAGGAGGAGGACGATATTGTATATGTTGCTGTCAATACCTATTGGGGAGATCTGACATTGACACTGCCGGAACTTCCGGTAGGACTGGTGTGGAAAATCAAAGCGGATACGGCGGCGCCATTTGATTCTGCATGGACACGATGGAAAATGAAGGATATAAAGGATGATAACAAAATAGAGATTAGCCAGAGAAGTGTAATGATACTGGTGGCGGAAAAACGATAGAAAGGATGTAATTATGGGAAAATCAGATGCAGTGCAGTTCACTTATTCCGGGTTGTTAAATAAAAATGGAAAAAAAGTGGTGAGTGTAAGGTTTGAGCGGGATAACGGAAAAGATTTTGCCGATGGACTGCTGCCGGATTGTGCAATAGAAAAGCAGCAGGGGTTTTCTGAGGAGGAAATAGAGCAACTTGAGGTCTACCTGATGGAAAATGCCGATGATATTATGGCAAAGGCAAAGGAAATGAGTAAAATTACCAATCTGTTATAAAATTGTGGGGGAATGTAGAAAACTACAAACCCCCCTTTTTGTATCTTTGATGAAGTGAAAAACCATGTTATAGTATATTATGTAAATTTTTGGATGAAAGAAGGAAGGATATGGTGATACGGCAACATCTGAATGTGTATGGCAGGGTACAGGGTGTAGGATTTAGATATCGTGCAAAGCGTATAGCGGATGCACTTGAACTGACGGGGACTGTGCGAAACATGGAAGATGGTTCCGTTGAGCTGGAAGTGCAGGGAGATGATGAATTAATTGAGGAATATATTGACAGAATCTGTCATATTTCCAACATTTTGGTATCCAAAGTGAATCGTAGCAGACGGGAGATTGTTTCCGAGGACAGTTTTGTGATTTTGGACTATTACTAAAGACATGTTAAAGTTTATAAATCATAGAATGTAAAATAGGAAGATTTATAAAAACATGGAAAAGAACAGAGAGGAGACACGAAAAAAATGGGCATTAAACATGCGATCACAAGAAAAACATTTGAAACAACAATTGATGGAGTAATGAAGTATATTAATAAAGACCGGGAAAAAAATCTGTTAAAACTGGTCGATTTGGCACAAAAGGTCATGGGTGGTTCTTATCCGGATTATGTTTTTGATAATGCGAGAGAACTGTTTTCGCATCCGGAAGAAAAATGGATGAAATTCATGTACAAATCTCTGGATGATCTGGATCCGAACATTATCAAGATGCATGTGCTGAATCTTGGCTATGAGGCCGGGCTGGCAGGAATGAAGCAGGTTAAGAAAATGCGTGAAAAATATCAGTGTAATGTTCCGTGGGTCATTTTGATGGATCCGACCAGTGCCTGTAATTTACACTGTACCGGATGTTGGGCAGCAGAGTATGGTCATCAGATGTCTTTGACCTTTGATGAACTGGATAATATTATCTGTCAGGGAAAGGAGCTTGGAATTCACTTTTATATTATGACAGGCGGAGAACCTCTGGTACGGAAGGAGGACATCGTAAAACTGGCAGAGAAACATAATGACTGTGCATTCCATATTTTTACGAACGGTACATTGATTGATGATGCATTTTGTAAAAAAATAAAGAAAGTAGGAAATGTCTCATTTGCGCTCAGTGTAGAAGGCTACGAGGAGACTAATGATGGAAGGCGCGGCGAAGGAGTATTCCAGAAAGTCATGCATGCTATGGACACAATGAAAGAGAACGGCTTATTATATGGAGTATCAATTTGTTATACCAGCAAGAATATCGAAGTCGTCACCTCGGACGAATTTTTGGATATGCTGATTGACAAGGGATGTCGGCTTGCATGGTATTTCCACTATATGCCGGTTGGAAATGATGCTGCGCTGGATTTGCTTCCGAGCAATGAGCAGAGAGAGTATATGTATCACAGAGTACGTGAAATTCGAGGTATGAAGACGGGTAAACCGATTTTTGCGATGGATTTCCAGAATGATGCAGAATTTGTCGGGGGATGTATAGCAGGCGGCAAGAACTATCTTCATATCAATCCGAACGGAGATGTGGAGCCATGTGTATTTATTCATTATTCCGGGGCGAATATCAAGGAAAAAACGTTGTTAGAGTGTCTCCAGCAGCCGTTGTTCATGCAGTATCACGACAATATGCCGTTTAATGATAATATGCTGCGTCCATGTCCAATGTTGGAAAATCCGGAAAAATTGCGTAAGATGGTTCATGAAAGTGGGGCGAAGTCCACAGATATGACTTCCCCGGAGCCAGTGGATGAACTTTGTGATAAGACGACACCTTATGCAGACAGATGGAAACAGAAGGCAGATGAACTTTGGGCAGAGAACCGCAAAGCAAAAGAAAAGAAAAAAGCAGAATAGAAGTAAAAAGGGCTTGACCATAACGGCAGGTCCTTTTTTGGCATGAATTTACACTTATGGATAAAAATTAAGAAAAAAGACGGAAAGTTTTTTGCGAAAAATAAGCTTCGTATGTTACAATAAGAACAGTATGTGAAAAGGTGGTAAAATCGAATGAAGGAAAAGAATCTAAAAAAAATGCTTCGGGCTGCTTTTTGTATTCTGCTGCTTCTTGTTGTGATAGTACTTCTGCTGGCATTGCAGTATGTATTCAAGAAAAGCCAACAGGAAAACAATGGCAGTGATAAAAAGATAGAAGCCTTTGAGACTGTGACGGAAAGCACAGAATTATCTACAGAGGTTGTCGCAGCGGACATGCTTTTGCCGGAAGCGGAAACGGAGACAGAAACGGAAAGTGCCGATATGGTGACATTGCAGAATCCGGTGATTGAAAATGTGGAGGGACTTGACAATACCAGCCAGGGCTGGGGCATGGGACCGAGCAGGGATGAGTTGAACCGACCGGTAGATGCACTGAATTATCAGGAAAAATATGCAGCGTACAGTGTGGACTTTATCAGGGATACCGAGCAAAAAGTCATCTATTTGACTTTTGATGAGGGTTACGAATATGGTATGACGCCGCAGATTCTGGATACTTTGAAAGAAAAAGATGCCAAAGCGGTCTTTTTTGTGACAAAACCGTATGCCGAAGCGGATCCTGAGCTGGTACAGCGCATGATTGATGAGGGACATATTGTAGGAAATCATACTGTGCATCATCCGTCGTCAGGTATGCCGTCTTTAAGCATTGCCGACCAGACAAATGAGATTATGGAGACAGATGCCTATATTAAGGAGAATTTTGGATATTCGATGTATTTGTTCCGTTATCCGACTGGACAGTTCAGTGAGCAGTCCTTAGCTATTGTAAATAACTGTAATTATCGAAGTGTATTCTGGAGCTTTGCCTACAAGGATTGGGATGTGGAAAATCAGCCGGATGAGACGGAATCGTTAAATCTTCTGATGCAGAAGCTGCATCCGGGCGCTATTTATTTACTGCATGCGGAATCCCAGACCAATGCAAATATTCTTGGCAGCTTTATTGATCAGGTGCGGGCACAGGGCTATGAAATTGGCGTGTACAGTGATACGCTCTGGTAATACTTGCTATTTTTTTGTATTTCGATTATGATATATAATTAGGTATCTGAATAGAAAGCGTGATTTCTGTTGTGTATACTGCTAAGGGAAAAAAATACGGAGGTAAGTTATGTATCCAATTGTACGAAAAGAAAAACTGGCAGATAAAATTTATCTGATGGATGTAGAAGCACCGCGTGTGGCAAAGTCCTGTCTGCCGGGACAGTTCATCATTATCAAGATGGACGAGGAGGGAGAGCGTATTCCTCTTACTATATGTGATTATGACAGACAAAAGGGCACGATTACGATTGTGTTTCAGACAGTAGGAGCTTCCACTATGCGTATGGCGGATTTGAGCGAAGGAGATTCTTTCATGGATTTTGTAGGACCGTTAGGCTGTCCGTCCGAAATCTGCATGGAAGAAAATTTAGAGGAAACAAAGAAAAAGAAGATTGTGTTTATTGCAGGCGGTGTCGGAACAGCTCCGGTTTATCCGCAGGTGAAATGGTTAAAGGAACATGGTGTTGATGCGGATGTCATTATGGGCTCCCGTACAAAGGATCTGCTGTTTTATGTAGATGAAATGAAAGCAGTTGCGGCAAATCTTTATGTAACGACGGATGATGGTTCCTTTGGATTCCACGGAGTGGGAACAGCACAGCTTGAGGAACTTGTAAATGGTGGTAAAGTTTATGACCATTGTGTTGCAATCGGGCCGATGATTATGATGAAATTTGCCTGCATCACAACGAAGAAATTAAATATCCCGACCGTTGTTTCCATGAATCCGATTATGGTGGACGGAACCGGTATGTGCGGTGCATGTCGTCTGGTTGTAGGTGATGAAGTGAAATTTGCCTGTGTGGACGGACCGGAATTTGATGGTCATCTGGTAGACTTTGACCAGGCAATGAAACGGCAGCAGCAGTACAAGACCGAAGAAGGCAGAGCTATGTTGAAATTGCAGGAAGGCGATACTCATCATGGCGGATGCGGACACTGTGGAGGTGACAAATAATGGACGTAATGAAGAAAGTACCGGTAACAGAACAGGAACCAAAAGTTCGTGCTACGAATTTTGAAGAAGTCTGTTTGGGATATACAAAGGAAGAAGCAATGGAGGAAGCAGCAAGATGCTTAAACTGCAAGAATGCCCAGTGTATGAAAGGGTGTCCGGTATCCATTGACATTCCTGCTTTTATCGCAGAAGTAAAAGAGGGAAATTTCGAGGCGGCATACCAGATTATTTCAAAGTCCAGTGCCCTTCCGGCAGTCTGTGGACGTGTATGCCCGCAGGAGAGCCAGTGTGAGGGAAAATGTATCCGTGGTATCAAAGGAGAGGCAGTTTCCATTGGAAAGCTGGAACGTTTTGTGGCAGACTGGGCAAGAGAGAACGGCATTAAACCGGCTCCGGCAGAAAAGAAAAATGGACACAAGGTTGCGGTGATTGGTTCCGGCCCGTCCGGTCTTACCTGTGCTGGCGATTTAGCAAAGCTTGGCTATGATGTGACTATTTTTGAGGCTTTGCACGAGGCGGGCGGTGTGCTCTGCTACGGAATCCCGGAATTTCGTCTTCCAAAGCAGAAGGTTGTTGCAAAAGAAATTGAAAACGTAAAATCTCTGGGTGTGAAGATTGAAACGAATGTTGTCATCGGAAAATCCGTCACAATTGATGAACTTTTAGAAGAAGAAGGATTTGAAGCCGTATTTATTGGTTCCGGTGCTGGACTTCCAAGATTTATGGGAATTCCGGGCGAACAGGCAAACGGAGTATTTTCTGCCAATGAGTTTTTGACCAGAAATAACTTAATGAAAGCGTTTAAGAATGAGTATGATACACCAATTCGTGAGGGTTCCAAGGTCGTTGTAGTAGGTGGCGGAAATGTCGCTATGGATGCTGCAAGAACCGCACTTCGCCTTGGGGCAGAGGTACATATTGTATATCGTAGAAGTGAAGCTGAACTTCCGGCGAGAGCAGAAGAAGTGCATCATGCGAAAGAGGAAGGAATTATCTTTGATCTTTTGCAGAATCCGACTGAAATTCTGGTAGACGAAAACGGATGGGTAAAGGGAATTAAGATTATTCGCATGGAGCTTGGCGAACCAGATGCTTCCGGAAGAAGAAGTCCGGTAGAAGTTCCGGGTTCTGAGTATGAAATGGAAGCGGATACCGTGATCATGTCTCTTGGAACATCACCGAACCCGCTTATTTCTTCCACGACGAAGGGGCTTGACATCAACCGCAGAAAATGTATTGTTGCAGAAGAAGACACTGGAAAGACATCCAAAGAGGGTGTGTATGCTGGTGGAGACGCCGTGACAGGTGCGGCAACCGTAATTCTTGCCATGGGTGCAGGAAAAAATGCAGCAAAAGCGATTGATGAGTATTTACAGGGTAAATAATTTAATTGCAAAATGAAAGGCAGCCATGTCGTTTTTTGTATAAAACTGACATGGCTGCCTTTAAGTTTAGACGTCAGCAGCTGTAAGCAGGCAGGAAAGCAATTTGTAGTTCATTTCCGGTGACATGATGCAGAAACGAAAGTACTTATCATTTAAGAACGGAAAAGTGGAGCAGTCGCGTATCATCATTTTCTGACGGATTGCAGTATCGAACAAAAGCCCGGAGGTTAAAGATTCTTTCAGCAATCGAACCAAAATGAAATTGGCCTGAGCCGGATATATTTTAAAGGCCGGATTTTTACTTAACAGTTCGGATATCCTTTTGCGCTCAGCAGAGATTAACTGTCTTGTTTTTTCTATATATTCTGTGTCCTGGAACATAATTTCTCCCGCAATGGCAGCCAGAGAATTGATGGTCCAGGGATTCTTTTTTGTATGAATTTCTGTGAGCAAATCCCGGTTTCCAGTGATGGCGTAGCCAAGACGAAGTCCCGGTGCGGCAAAAAATTTGGAGGTGCCGCGAAGAATAATGATATTATTATAGTCCTGAGCTAGGGGAATGCTGGTAATAGCAGTCACATCCTCGGTAAATTCTACATAGGTTTCGTCCACCATGACATAGATACCGTACTGTTTGCAGACATCTAAAATGCAGCGCATTTCCTTTCTGGTAATGCAGGATGAGGTCGGATTGTTCGGGTTGCAGATGACGACAAGATCGAGGTTTTCGTTCAAATGTGCCGTAAAGTCTGGAATATCCAGTTTAAAATCCTGTTCTTCCTTTAGCGGATAGTAAAGTGTAGTTCCTCCCTCAAGGGAGATTTCCCGTTCATATTCGGAGTAAGTCGGTCCTAAAACCAGAGCTTTTTTTGGATGGGTAATCTGGATAAATAAAGAAATCAGTTCTGTAGAACCGTTTCCAACAATAATATGGGCGGGATCAGCTCCGGTATAGGAAGACAGACATTTCCTTAAAGAAGCATAGTCTCGATCCGGGTAGGTAGTGATAGCATCAATATGGTCACAGAGTGTTTTCTTTAATAATGGTGAAATGCCAAGTGGGTTAACATTGGCAGAAAAGCTGGTAATATCCTCTTTTTTTATGCCGTAAAGTTGTTCGATTTTTTCTAAATCACTGCCGTGAAAGTGGTCTTTATGCTGTATCATAGTTTCCCTCCAGATGTTGCATGAATTTGTCAAATAGTTTATAATCTATTATAACTGTATG
>CAMBKU010000013.1 GCA_945868305.1 uncultured Lachnospiraceae bacterium
CAAATTGAAAACTTCTTCCATTCGGCTTGACTTTCGATGATTTTTTTTCTATAATCATAAATTAATTTTGTACTTTTTCAAGGAGGCTTTTTATGTCACAATCATTACCAAAAGACCCTGTTATCCTGTTGAGTTTTATCAACACAGCTCTCCGCGACCACTATGCTTCTCTGGATGAACTTTGCAAGACGCTCATGGTAGACCAGACGGCATTGGAGCAGACGCTTCGTACTATCGATTACAGTTACGACGATGCGCAAAATCAGTTTGTCTGATGTTTTAAATAATCTGAAAAGCTTTATCTTTTAATACCTTTATCAAATCCTGCTCTGTCTGGATTCTTTTTTCACAACAAATGCCGCTTCCCGCCACATCCTCTGTCCGGTGGCAATCACTTCCGCCAATGGCAATCAGCCAGGGATTTTCCTTTACGGTCTGTTCGCTGATTTCATTATGGTTCTCGTTACGGGGACTTGCGTTTTTTACCTCAATTCCATGCAGGTAAGAAAGAGGTTCCGGATAGGTTGTTGCACATCTATTGGGATGCGCCTGAATAATCAGCATCTTTTCATGATATTTTTCATAAAAAAACGGAAGTCCAAACTTTACCCAGTCTTCTCCTTCTTCCAATAACAGTTTCTCCGAAAAACCATAAAGCAAAATGTCATTATCATTGTGATCAAACCGTATTTCCATTCCAAGTCCAATGAAAAAATCGGTTTCTTCATATACCGCTTTCAGTTCCCGATACGGTTTTAAAAAAGAATCCACCTTTTCTCTCCAGTTTTTTCCCGGAAGTTTCTCTATAATATCCGTTCTAAAATGATCTGTCAGCACAATGCCGTCATACTCCGCCTGCTGGTACAATTTTGCCGTCTCATCTGCACTAAGAAAACCACAGGGACTAATCTCCCTGCAATGGCAATGTAACTCATACTTATAATTCAACTACTTTTACCTCCTCATACTTCCCTGTAACAATCAATTCTGCCTCCGGTCTTATCTTCTCCCATTCTTCGAGAAACTGTGCAGCAGAATCCGTATCACTGGTTACTATTATTTTTTCCGGCTCAAGACCACTGATAAAATCCGCCTGATAATAAAGATTTCCTTTATCATTTCTGCCATGATGAGATAATTTGATTATCGGCACTTTTATGCCGCATCCGCCAATAGACGCCGCCAAAGGAGCATGTACTCCATCTCCGCACATAAGCAGCACAGGTTTTCCTTCTTCTTTCAACAACCAGATGGAACTGTCCTTATTGAATAGTGTCCGAACCGAATCATACATCACTTTTGCCCGCCCGGTTTTCTCTCTCTGCAATCTGCAAAGCATAGCATACACACGCGATACGGTATCTTGAAAAGGGAACAGACAGCACAGTTCATACCTGCCATACAAAAAAGGCGTTGCTGTCAAAGGTAGTGTAGTCTCAACAGAACACCCCTTTTCGGTCAAAATATCCCACAACCGATTGTATGCCCTGATATCTTCTATCCGCTCTTTATCCTGTATTCCCACAAGTTCTTTCTCTGTTAAAGGCACAGGTGGATAAGGAAGCACCGCCTTATCCACCTGCACAGCCCGAGCTACATTGTCAAGATATCCCAGATGATCCTGATGCAGATGGGTGAGAATCATGCAGTCAATTTTTTTTATTCCCTGCTTTTTTAGCCATTCATTAATATCATTTACCGGCTCCTGCCTGCTGCCGCCATCTATCAGAATATACTTAAGTCCATCCTCGCAGGTAAGTTCTATAAGAAAACAATCTGCTTTGCCTGCATTGAAACAATATAATCTACTCATAATTTTTTTCTCTAAGCAATTTATCTGCCTTTCTCAGTATTTCTCTTTCTTCCTCCGTATTAATTTTTTGCAGGGCTTTTTCTGCCGGGAGCAGCCAGTAATTCACCAGTTCTCCATCCTGAAGCCTAATTTCCTTTTCCCTGAATTCCGCCAGGAAATATACAATTTCTTTCTGACTGCCTTTCTCTTTTATGCATAAAAATCTCTCCCGGAAACCGTCTATCCTGCTCATCTCTTTGATTCCTGTCTCCTCGCAGATTTCCCGGCAGGCTGTCTCCCACTCTGTCTCTTTATCCTCTACATGCCCTTTGGAGAAACTGATATGACCGGATCTGCTTTCCACAATCAAATAATTCGGAACATTATCCTTTACCTGATAAAGAACTGCACCGCAGCTTTTTTCCTCTATTATTTTTTCCTCCAATCTGCTTCCCCCTCTTTCTTAAGGCTGTACAGAAATCCAATACTCCTGTACCTCATTTAAATGTTCATAGGTATAATCGAAATCCTGCGGAAATGCATTGTAATCCTCAAAATCAATATTTCCTTCTACTTTCGGTACATTCGACCGTACAGACCAGCCACCTAATGTATTGTACGGCTCAAAGCCTCTTGCCGTTCCGTCCGTATCCCCTGTCAGATAACGAACCAGCAGTTTCGCTCCATCTGGATTTGGTGCATGATCTGCGATTTCAACCACATTCATTCCATATATACCACATGCCGGTGAAAAATTCTCCGGATCAATTCCAAGCTTATATCCCTGCTGATCACGTTCGCGAATCTTGGATGATACGGCATACCCTAACGGCGCATCCGTCTGTCCTTCTGCCCCTACTGCCTTTACAATATTATTGGAAGAAGTCTCAAAAATCGGATTGTTCTGTGCAAATCTCTTTAAAAACGCATAACCTGCATTCGGCTCATCATCTGCCAGTACAATATCTTCCCCGAATTCCTCTTTATAAGACTCTGCCATCATATCTGCATTCTCCACGATGGTAGTCAGAAATGCCATATATCCTACATCCGTCAGTGGATCTACAATCATAAACTTTCCGTTCCATTCCTCTCTTGTCAAATCCCACCACGAATCAATCGGACATTCATCATACTGATCTGAATTGTAATACCACCAGTCTGCTTCAAAGTACATAGGCGTCAACTGTAAATATTCCTCATCTACATCTCCAAAAATATCTTCCGGCTGATAATTGTGCATCATACCTGTCTCTACATATTCTTTCAAAATCTGTCCGGTCTGTTCCTTTACATGAATAACATCCGCCGTATAAATGCCTGCTTCGTATTCTCTGCTGAACTTTTCCAACAATTCATTTACATTCATATCGTGAACCACCAGAGTAAGTCCCGGATAATCTTCCTCAAATGTTTCCTTTACATTTTCCATACGTCCCGAAACGGTATAGACATGGATTTCTCCACCTGCTGTTTCTAGTGCCTTTTGATATAATTCCTCACTGCTTTCTGTTTCATTCAACTTATTTTCTGCCGCCCAGTCACTACTGTCTGCGCTCTCTGAATTTTCTGCTTTTTCCCCTTCGGCTTCCGTCTGTACCTTTTCTGTACCCTGCTGTGTATCGGCAGTGCTGTTTTCCTGTTTTTCTGTTACACCACACCCTAAAGCTGTTGTCATCAGCATGCTAAGTGTAAGAGTGGTTGCCAGTAATTTTTTTCCTTTGAACATAATTTTTCTCCTCTTTTTGTTATTGCGGACATGTTATTTGTGTTTTTTTTATCAGCTTTCCGTTGTCCTTCCGGAAAATATTTATTTGATCAGGAAGGAATTTCAGATATACTTTATCCCCTGCCTGGTATTTTTGTATCCCCAACTGCTTTACCATAATCCTCTGTCCCCCTTCTTCTACTTCAATCAAAGTCTCGGAACCGGCAAGCATAGATGTTGCTACTGATACAGGATTACTTTTCTCTCTTTCTTCTGTTACGGAGATATGCTCCGGGCGCAATCCAATGACACAGTCCCATTCCTCTGTCTTTGGTAAATCTTTCTCGAATGCTTCCTTTGAGATACTCATCTCGCCCAGCATACTTTTTATTACTACTTTTTCTTCACTCACTACAGCATGAGCATCTATCAGATTAATCTTCGGATTCCCGATAAACTTTGCTACCTGCAACGTAGCAGGATTCATATACAACTCCATAGGCGTGTCTACCTGCACAATCTTTCCTTCAAAGAAAACAGATATTCTGGTGGAAAGTGTAAGCGCTTCTACCTGATCATGTGTAACATATATCATGGTCGTTTTTAACTCTCTATGCAGCCGTTTCAGTTCGCTGCGCATCTCCAGGCGTAATTTTGCATCCAGATTAGAAAGTGGCTCATCGAGTAACAGCACCTTGGGTTTTGACACAATTGCCCTGGCTATTGCCACTCGCTGTTGCTGACCGCCCGAAAGCTCGGAAGGATAACGGTCTTTGTACTCTTCTATCTGCATCATCGAAAGCGCCTGCATCACATTTTCATAAATACTTCCCTTCGGCATTTTCTTCACCTTCAGCACAAACGCCACATTATCGTATACTGTCATATGTGGCCATAGAGCATATGACTGAAACACCAGATTCAAGCCCCGCTTTCCCGGTGCCATAAAATGAAGTGTTTTGGCATTCGCTGCCTCCTTCCCGCTTATGACCACCACCCCTCCATCGGGCTTTTCAAGCCCTGCTATCACACGCAGCGTCGTAGTTTTTCCACAACCGGAAGGCCCAAGAAAAGTCATAAACTCTCCTTCTTCGATGCTTAAATCTATTCCTTTTAATACATGGTTATCTCCATAGTATTTATCTACTTTCTGCAATTCTATCTGCTTCACTTTTCTTCATCCTTTCTGCCACTCATCCGATATTAAGTGACACATCTTCTTTCGATACTTTCCCTGCAAGAAAATATACAAGGAACACAATCATAAACATAATAAGTGCTACTACATTTGAATACTGTTCCGTTCCTCCGGTCAGATAGGAGTATGCCATATAAGGAAGTGTTTTCATCTGAGGTGTCACCAATATGATGATCAAATCCAGTTCCTTCATTACATTAATAAATATCAAAAGGAAACCTGACAGGAATCCGCTTTTTGAAAGCGGAAAAATAATCTTTGCCATTCTCTGAAAAAAACCAATTCCCGATACCTGCGCCGCCTCCTCTAACTCTGTACCAATCTGCATCATATTTGCGGTTCCGGATCTGCTAGAAAACGGCAGATTCTTTACTACGCTGACTAATACCAATAATGCAAAGGTTCCGTATAGTGAAGGAAACCATTCTACTGTCCATCTTCCGATATCAAAGGATTTCGGTGCAGAAAACATAGACAAATACATCGCTCCAAAGGCAATCGACGGAATCAGATAAGGAATGAATACCAGTTGATCGATGATCCTGCCTGACCATTTTGCTTTTCCTCGGGAATTGATATAGCCTACAAGCTGTCCACACAAAGCTGCTACAATAGATGTCGTAAATACCAGCTTTAACGTATTTCCCAGAGTATGGATAAAATCCGGATTTTTCAGTACCCCAGGCAGTCCGTTGGCAATATACTTCTCTCCCTCTCCAATCCAATAATGAAGCGTCAGGTTGTCCAGACCAAAATCTCCCAATTTCAGCATAAAACTCTGCAATACAAGAATTCCAAGCGGCAATAATACGGCTGCACAAATAAACAAAAACATAATTACAGTAATTAACTTTTTCCATTTTCCAAGCTGTACACTTGCCCCTACCCGTCCTCCTTTTCCATTAATGGTCACGAAACTTTTTCTTGTACCAATCAGCTTTTGATTCAACAATATATTAAAGGCAGCAATTATAATAAGTACGATACTGATTGCCATTGCCATTCCGTTATTTCCCTGCATCAAAGCGCTTTGCAGCATAGTGGATATGGTATAATATCCTGTCTTTAACCCAAGAAATGCAGGTACACTAAACGTTCCCATTGCCTGTGAAAAAGTGAGAATAAAAGCTCCCAGTATGGAAGGAAGTACCAGCGGAAATGTGATTTTCATTAAAATGTACCATCTGCCTGCTCCTGCAATCTCTCCCATTTCTTCCAGTTCTGCATTCACGCTTTGTAATGCGGAAGAAACCAATAAATATGTATAAGCATAATTATGTATGGTCAATACCAGAATAATAGCCACCGGTCCATAAGCAAGCCAATCCGGCACCTGAATGCCAAGGTAGCTTAAAAACCCCGAGCTTCCTCCAATTCTTGGATTTTTAAATACTGCAATCCATGCCATTGCTTTACACCAGGCAGGCAGCATATAAGGAACGATAATTGCCTTTGAAAAAAATTTTTTAAACGGCAAATCGCTGCGTACCATCAGCCATGCTGCCACCCCGCCAATCGTAATGCTGAGTACGGATACACACAGTGCGATTACAAGGGAATGCATCAAAGGTTCGTAAAGCATTTTAAAGGAAATCTTACTTGCAAATAATTGTTTCCAATAATACAAACTAAAACTCCCGGTTTCCACCCCGGCTCTTTTTGCATCCGAAGCTGAAAGCTGCAGACTTTCCTTTATGATTTCCCATAACGGCACCACAATCAAAAACAGAAGTACACAAAACAATACGGCAAACATGACACTGTATGGTTCTTTGCACCAGCCGCCAATCCTGTTTTTTATTCTTAGCAGCCGTACCCCAATCTTTCTTTTTTCTTTCATCTAGCACTCCTTTCTCTCTCGTCTGATTCTGAGAGTGATTACATCTGTTCTGAAGTAGTCCAATGAATAAAAAATGGGATTCTGCCTTTCGTCATAATGAATCTGTTTCATAAGAATCACCTTTTTCCCCAATACCTCTCCTGCCACATGGTCATAGATATCTTCCGGGTTTAATGCCTGTATTACGGATTCTGCATGGGAAATATGTATTCCCTGTCGTTTTTCCAAATAACCAAAAATAGATTTCCCGAATCCTTTTTCTTTTATCTCGTCATAATCAATATATTTTTCCGGGAAAATATTCCACGCCATAGCTACCTTTTTGTCATCCGCTTTTCGGATTCTTTTGATTACTGCCACCTGCTCTTCTTTGTCTAACCCAAAGATATTTCTCCATTCTTCCTCCGGCTTTGTCAGATCAATTTCTACAATATCCGCACTTTCCTTATATCCGGACAGACGAATCAAATCACCTGTTCCAAGCAGTTCATTAATCGTATTCGACAAATGACAGCTTGTATCACACAAATAAGTACCGGAACCATTTATTGTCACCAATATTCCTTCTTTTTGAAATACCTTAAGACACTCCCGCAGTGTAGGTCTGCTTACTTCAAACAAACTGGCAAGTGCCGTTTCTGATGGCAATCGGTCTCCTGCTTTGAGATTGTTTTCTTCAATGTATCTTTCCATTTTCTCTTTCAATTCATAGATTTTTTTGCTTATCATTCCTTTTCCTTTCAAAGTTTATTTCCCAAACCTGTCTGACAGATTATCTGTCTGACAGGTCTTATTATAGGTAGAATTGAAATCCCAAACTATCATATTCAGGTAAAGGTTTCCTATATTTTATGTAAAATATAAAAGTATAACTAAAAAAGCAGACCTTTTGTATGGTCTGCTTTTTTGATAATTTTTCATTTATTGTCTTTTAAAAACAGGGTACGATTTTATTCGTATGCCAGTTCCTGCATCAACTGATGCACGGGAATAATTTCCTTGATGCGTCCCACATTGGCTCCACAGAAAATCAGCCCGTGATCCAAATCTCCCTTTACCGCATTGGTCAATGCCTTTGTAATACAATATGGCACTTCCGCCGGATTGCATTTTTTTAAACAGTTATAGCACTTTTTCACCGGAAGTTTACCATCCTCGACTCTTTTGATAAATGCATTCCGAATGGCTCTGCCCGGCATACCAACCGGACTTTTCACAATCTGAATATCCTCTGGGTCAGCATTCAGATAAGCCTGTTTATATGCATCAGAGGCATCACATTCCACTGTTGCCACAAACCGGCTTGCAACCTGCACACCGTCTGCCCCCAAATCCATAACATGCTTTACATCCCCTTTGTCAAAAATCCCACCGCCTACAACCACCGGAATTTCCACTCCATATTTTTCTTCATAAGGCTTTTTACATGCAATGATTTCCTTTACTTCCGCATCAAAATCAATCGCTCCGATATCTTTTAATTCCTCCTCATGAAAACCCAGATGTCCACCTGCCTTCGGTCCTTCCACCACGAGCAGGTCTGCTGTCCTTTTATACTGACGGTCCCACTTTTTTAACAAAATTTCCGCGGCACGTCTGGAAGATACAATAGGAGCTATTTTCGTGCCGCTTTCTGCCGGGACGAAGGAGGGCAAATCTAACGGCAGTCCCGCACCGCAGGCAATCAAATCCGCACCTGCCGCAACCGCCTCTTTCACATGTTCTTTATAATATTTTAAGGCAACCATGACATTGACACCGATTAACCCATGACCTTTTGCAAGCTCCTTTGCCCGCCTGATGTGCTTTCGTATCGCAAGCAGGTTGCATTCCTCCTCATGCTCCTCAAAGCCTTCCTCGTCATATCCAATCTGCGCAGTAGAAATAATTCCAACACCGCCTTCTCTTGCCACTGCTCCTGCCAGAGAAGAACGGCTGATTCCTACTCCCATACCCCCCTGGATAATCGGCAACTCCGCAATTTTATCCCCAATTTTTAATGCTTTCATGCCAAAGCCTCCTAATACTTTTTATTACTTTGATTATCAAACCTTTTTCAGCATAATACAATGGGGTATCTTTGTCAATATTAAATTGTATTTATTTTTACATTATGTAGTTTTAAATACTACTTATTTATTTCATCGAACAGCTCTGCTATCCTTCTAATTCCTTCTTCTATCATATCCTTAGAAGCATTCGTATAATTTAACCGCATTGTGTTCGCTTCCCTTCCATCTGTATAGAATGGATTGCCCGGCACAAACGCAACCTTTTTTAAAAGTGCTTTTTCAAACAATTCGTTGGCACTTTGTCCTTCCGGTAACGTTGCCCAGATAAACATACCACCTTTAGGTCTGGTAAACCTTACCTCTTTCGGAAAATATGTTTCCATTGCCTGAATCATAGTCTCACACTGTTCTTTATATAACTTTCTTATTTTGTTTATATGATCCTGTATATCATTATGCGTTACATAATCCCATATGCAATACTGTGCAAAAATGTTAGAATGCAAATCAGCCGCTTCTTTTGCAGTATTCACATACTTACGAAGCTTTTCATCCTTAATAATCATAAAACCAAGACGCATTCCCGGTGTAACTATCTTTGAAAAGGTCCCAAGCAGAATACTTTCTTCTAGTCCATCCTTGCTAATATATCCGTTTACTTTTCCGGTAAAGCTCAATTCTCCATATGGATCGTCCTCCACCAGAATGCAATGATATTTTCTCGCCAGTTCCAGTACTGCTGCCCTTTTCTCCTCGGAATAGGTAAGCCCTGTAGGATTTTGGAAATTCGGAATCAGATAGGCAAATTTTACCTTTTCGTTCTTTAATATTTCCTCAAAATAACTAATATCCGGTCCATCCTCCAAAAGTGGTACTCCACAAAAGTTTGGCTGATACTGTGAAAATGCCTGGATTGCTCCAAGATATCCCGGTTCTTCCAACAATACTGCATCTCCCTCATTAATCAAAACCTTTCCAATTAAATCGAGCGCCTGTTGAGATCCTGTTGTAATAATAATATCATCCGGTTCTATCTCAAGATGATATTGATTCCTGTATTTGTCCGCAATATATTCCCGCAAGGATAAAAGTCCTGCTGTCGTGGCATATTGAAAGACATGGCTTCCATACTCTGCAATTACCCTATTCATTGATTCCTGCAATGCTTGCCGTGGAAAAGAAATCGGATTCGGCAATCCTCCTGCAAAGGAAATCACATCGTCCCTTTCCGCTGCCTTCAAAATCCCTCTGATAAAAGATGGTGGTGTGTTCTTAATTCTCTCCGATACAATATTGTTCATAAAATCCCCTGCCTTTCTTGATATACAACTGGTTCAGAGCTAAATTCGTATACGCTTCGCTCTGAATAATTAGATTGTACTCTTGCAAAACGGTACATACAATTATAAAATTGTATGCAAGACAATATTATCAAACAAAAAAAAGGAGAAAATTATGCCTGTAAATTCCTTTCAGAATTATCCCATGAGCTGGAAGCCCACACTAGATGCCAATAATCAAAAGCCAATCTATATTTATCTTGCAGATACTCTGGAACAAGATATTTTTAGTGGCAAATTAACACCTGGAACCAAACTTCCACCGCAAAGAGAACTTGCCGATTATCTTGACATTAACCTAAGCACTGTTACAAGAGCCTTCAAGCTTTGCGAGCAACGGGGGCTTATTTGCAGTGTCGTGGGAAATGGCACCTACATTTCTTCGGATGCTGCATCAAACAGCCTGCTTATGTTAAATAACCCCAATCAGAATATCATTGAAATGGGTGCAATTCTGCCTAACATAGAAATCAATAAATATGTATCCTCTTACCTTCAGGATATGTCAACGGAACCCGATTTTTATAAACTTCTGCAATATGGAACAATTGAATATGATGATTTGCAAATTCGTGCCGCCCAAAAATGGCTGTCCTTTTTTTCAATTTCATCTTCCAAAAAACAAATTTTATTTAGTACCGGAAGCCAGAACGGTATTTTCGCAGTTCTTGCTTCTCTTTTCCAGTCAGGCGACCGCATTGCAACCATGCCGACTACCTATCCGGGACTTAAGGTTGCTGCCAAAATACTCGGTATTCATCTGATTCCGCTTCATTTAGACAACGGGGAGATAACAGAAGAAGTTTTAAGATACGCATGTAACACGCAAAACGTCAAAGGCTTTTATTTTATTCCTGATTTTCATAATCCAACCTCGGAACTTCTTTCCGTTCCAACCAGGGAACTGATTGCAGATTTTTGCGAAAAAGAAAAGAAACCCTGTATCGAAGATGCTATCTACAGCCTTTTTATGCCAACTCCCCCGGCACCGATTTGTTCTTTTGCACCCACTCAAGGTATTTTCATATCAAGTACCTCCAAAACTCTGGCTCCGGGACTCCGCCTCGCTGTTATTCATGCCCCAGAAGTTCTTTATCCTACTATTAAAGAAACGCTCTATGGCATGCAGATTGCCCCTCCTGCTCTTTTGATGCAGCTATTTACCAGAATTCTCCTGTCTGGACGCTTTGATGAAATCCGCAGACTTCGTATCAAAGATGTAGAAGAACGAAACAAGATTTTTGATGAAATAATAAAAGACTGTGAAAATATCGGAAATTCTCACAGTCCCATTCGCTGGATTACCTTATCCAAACATATCTCCCCAACACAGTTTGAAGCCTTAGCATTGTCCCATAATCTCCAGATATATAGTGCCGACCGCTTTACCGTAGGCTCTGAGCCGATACCAAACGCAATTCGTGTCTCACTGATATCCGCCCAACAAATAAATGTCTACAAAGAGGGCTTACAGATTCTGCAAAAACTGCTTCATTCCTGATTGTCCGCTTTACAAACAGCATCCACAAACACAATAAAAAACCACCGTGTGCGCCGGTGGTTTTAAAAGGGGGAGAGTTTATGAAAAAGTTTTATTCCATCACTGATTTCCTTTCAAGTGATGCTTATATAATATCTGCAATTTGTGAACTTCTTATGTCTCTCCCTTGAAAAAAATGTGAACTTTCTGCATAAAATCTGTAACAAATCCGTAAAGCCTGATTTTATAAATTCTGCAAATGACAGAGTGCCTGCTCCGGCAGGATACATCTGCCATGCTCCTCAATCTCTCTGGCTCTCGAATCTCCTAAAAGGAATGATTTTCCGTACTCGGAAGCCTGCAGACAAAGAGCTGCCATTTCTTCCCTGCCAACCTCTGTTGTATCGAGAAGAAGCGCATACTCTGCACCATTCTTATAAAAACTTTCCTTCCGGAACTGAAAACCCATAAAATGTCTACAAAACCGCACTGCATGATCCACAGATTGGAAAAAAACTGTAAGCATCCGGTTATCCGGCAAAGCCGTCATTTCCCCTGACTTTTTACTTTTCTTTTCCTGATCTGTCTTCTGACTGCCATCTTTTTGTTTCTCACGCAGTTCCTCCAGCAATACGGAAAAAGCGTCAGCCTGATTCTGCCCGGTCATTTCACGTATTTCATCGACACGATCCGTATCTAACAGCCCTTCCTCTTCCATCATATCCTTCAAATGATCCAGGGCACGATCCATGCCGATATTCTCTGCCTTATCCGAAAACGTAAACACAATATCATGGTTCGGTAAAAAAGCTGCCTGGACAGCCTGAATACCAGAGGTCATCTTAAAGCCGATTTCCTCCTCTGCCATATCTACGACCTCATTCAAAAATTCCTGCGCTTTATCACCATTTTTAATCAGGTCCTCTATCTTAAGTCCGCGTTCTTCTATCTCGTTCTGCGAAACAATACATCTCACCGTACTCTTATCTACTCGTTTAAATCTCATAATAACTCTCTTTCATGATAAAATTCTTTTCATAACTCTTTTATCCTGATTTTCTGATTTTATTATTATATCACAAACCTGATCAATTCATCTACGTAATTATTGCAAAACATGAAAAAATTTACCTTCCATACCTGCCGTCTACAGTTTCCTTTGGATGAACAAAAAAGACCATTGCACAAACAATCGAGCATGCGCAATGGCCTTTGCTTTTTTATGCTAAAGCTGCTGTAATAATTGCCATTGAATATACCTCGGAAGCATTACATCCACGGGATAAATCGTTAATCGGTGCATTTAAACCTAAAAGTATCGGTCCGTATGCATCAAAATTACCAAGACGCTGTGCAATCTTATATCCGATATTTCCTGCATTGATATCCGGGAAAATAAAGGTGTTTGCATGTCCTGCCACCTCAGATTCCGGGCATTTCGTGCGGGCAACCCGTGGGGAAACCGCAGCATCAAACTGCATCTCACCCTCAATCGGAAGATCCGGATATTTTGCTTTTGCTTTCTTTGCTGCGTTACGCATCTTATCTACATCCTCACCCTTACCGGAACCAAATGTAGAGTAGCTTAAAAATGCAACTTTCGGGTCAACACCGAAAATCTTTGCACACTCTGCGGACTCTCCTGCAATTTCTACTAATTCGTCCTCTGTCGGATGAATATTGATGGCACAGTCGCTCATTGCCATAACCTCATTCTCTCCTGTAGCTGCCGGACGTACCAGTATAAAGCAGGAAGATACGATGCTGTTGCCTGGTTTGGTCTTAATAAGCTGCAATGCCGGACGTACTGTATCTGCGGTAGAATATGTAGCACCGCCGAGCAATGCATCTGCAATTCCCATTTTTACTAACATAGTTCCAAAATAATTTGCCTGAGAAAGGATTCCTCTTGCCTGCTCCGGTGTTACACCCTTGGATTTACGAAGTTCGCAGAACAAATCTACCATCTCATCAAAACGGTCGAAATTCTTTGGATTTACAATTTCTGCACCACGGATATTAAAGCCGCTCTCTGCCGCAGCATCATATACCTCATCCGGGTCGCCGACTAAGATCGGCTGAAGGAAATTACTTGCGAGAAGTCTGGAAGCAGCCTCTAAAATACGGGGATCTGTTCCCTCTGTAAATACGATTTTTTTCGGATTCTTTTTCAAGATATCGATTAACTGACCAAAACCAAACATAATATTTTCTCTCCTATTCTATCAAATATGATATTCATTCAATGTACTTATTCTATACCCATTTTGGACACAAAACAATACGTTCCATGTATTTTTCACGGAACAAAAAAATATTTTCAGAGTTCCCTTTCCTGGTCAATTTCAAGCGTATCCTCCGTAACACGGCAGCCCAGTGCGAGCACTTTTACCCCCGCCTGCCCTGCCTTATGCAACGCCTCCGCAAATTCCGGATGCATTGTCGCATTCGGTCTTACTTCAGCTACTCCTTCCATCTGAATGACAAAGGCCACAATACACTGATAGCCTTCTTTTTTTGCCCGTATCAATTCATGCAGATGCTTTACTCCCCGCTCTGTGGGCGCATCTGGGAAATAACCAATTCCATCTATTTCCAACGTGCAGCCCTTAATCTCCATCAGGTATTTTTCTTCTCCTTTTTCCATATAAAAATCTATTCTGGAATCACCGTATACATATTCCGGTTTCACAAAGGTATAATCCTGTTTTTTAAGCCATTCCGCTACAACCTTATTTGGTGCCTGGCTGTCAATATTTACCCAGCCAAGCGCCTCTTTGTATACACCAATCAAATCATATTTTGTCTTTCGTTCCGGATTGTCCGACCGCTGCAGCATCACATTTGCTTCCGGCAGCAGCAGTTCTGTGCATCGCCCGGTATTTTTCACATGAACAGTCTCTATTTCGCCGTCAATCCTTACTTTGGCAAGAAAACGGTTCGGACGGCTGATAAAAGTTCCGCCCACAATATTTTGATACTGCATAGCCTATTCTCCTGTCTTCGTTTATAAATGCATCACCCGTTCCCTGATTTCCTGCGTCCTGCCCTGATTCCAGAACTGTGTGCCAATGTAACCGCAGGTTCTTCTTGCAACGTTCATGGTATCCTCATCCCTGTTCCCGCAATTCGGACATTCCCAGACCAGCTTGCCCGCATCATCCGTAACAATCTGGATTTCTCCGTCATATCCGCATTTCTGACAGTAATCGCTCTTGGTATTTAATTCCGCATACATGATATTGTCGTAAATAAACTTCATGACATCCAAAACTGCCGGAATATTATTCTGCATATTCGGAACCTCCACATAGCTTACCGCCCCTCCAGTGGAAAGTGCCTGAAACTGAGACTCAAATTTTAGCTTGGAAAATGCGTCAATATCCTCTTTAACATTTACATGGTAACTGTTGGTAATATAGCTCTTGTCCGTAATTCCTTCAATGATTCCAAAACGCTTCTGTAAGCATTTTGCAAATTTGTATGTGGTGCTCTCAATCGGCGAACCGTAAATACTGAATCCAATATTCGTCTCCTCACACCATTTATCACACGCCTCATTCATATGCTCCATAACCTTTAAGGCAAAAGGTGTTGCCTCCGGATCTGTATGCGATTTCCCCGTCATATAGCGGACACATTCATACAGTCCTGCATAGCCAAGTGAGATTGTAGAATATCCTCCGTAAAGCAGCTTATCGATGGTTTCTCCTTTTTTCAGTCTCGCCAATGCGCCATACTGCCAGAGAATCGGTGCTGCATCAGAAAGCGTTCCCTTTAAGCGGTTATGACGGCACATCAATGCCCGGTAACACAACTCCAGCCTCTCATCAAAAATTTCCCAGAACTTCTTCTCATCTCCACCGGAAGAAAGCGCAACATCCACCAGATTGATGGTGACAACACCCTGATTAAAACGTCCATAAAATTTATATTTTCCGTTTTCATCCTTCCATACGCTGAGTGCGCTGCGGCAGCCCATGACTGGAAAACAGTTGCCCTCCTTTAATTCCTTCATTTTTTTCTCTGAAATATAATCCGGCACCATGCGCTTTGCGGTACATTTTGCCGCAAGTTCCGTCAGATAAAAATACGGTGTACCTTCCGTGACATTATCTTCTTCCAATACATATAAAAGCTTTGGAAATGCCGGCGTAATCCAGACGCCTTTTTCATTCTTCACGCCTTCATAGCGCTGTTTTAACATTTCCTCGATAATCATTGCAAGGTCTTTTTTCTCCCGCTCATCTTTCGCCTCATTCAAATACATAAAAATCGAAAGGAACGGAGCCTGCCCGTTGGTCGTCATCAGAGTAATTACCTGATACTGAATGGTCTGTACACCCTTATTGATCTCTTTTCTCAAACGCCGCTCTACGATTTCCTCCATAACCTCTTTATCCGGCACCTGCGGAAGAAGCTTTGATTCCTCCTCTACTTCTTTTCTTATTTTTTCCCGGGAAACATTGACAAAAGGCGCCAGATGCGCGAGGCTGATACTCTGTCCGCCATACTGATTGCTTGCTACCTGAGCGATAATCTGCGTTGCAATGTTGCAGGCCGTAGAGAAACTGTGAGGCTTTTCTATCAGAGTCTCACTGATAACTGTACCATTCTGAAGCATGTCCTCTAAATTCACCAAATCACAGTTATGCATATGCTGTGCGTAATAATCCGAATCGTGAAAATGGATAATCCCCTGACGATCCGCCTCCACAATATCCGGCGGCAGCAACAGCCTTCTTGTAAGATCTTTACTGACCTCACCCGCCATATAATCCCTCTGAACGCTGTTTACTGTCGGGTTTTTATTGGAATTTTCCTGTTTGATTTCCTCACTGTTACACTCAATCAGCGTTAAAATGCGATTGTCCGTCGTATTTGCCTTCCGCACCAAAGAGCGCTCATAACGGTATATAATATAATTTTTTGCAACCGCAAACGCTCCCGTAGAAATAATCTGTTTTTCCACCATATCCTGTATTTCTTCCACAGACACTGCCCGTCCGAGCTTCTGGCATTTATACTGAATAAAATCCGCAATATCGCAAATCTGTTCTTTACTCAAACGATTTCCTTCCGTTGCATCATTTGCTTTGGTAATTGCGGTTATAACCTTCTCCTGATCAAAATCTTCTTCTGAACCATTTCGTTTTGTAATTCTCATTTTTGTCCATCTCCTTCTATCGATAGATTATAATGACCTGCTTTTTCTTTCTCAGTTGCATTTGCAACAACTCTGTTATATAATACAATATATTGTATTATATATGTATTTTACTCACTATATATAAGGAGTTTATTCATGGAAAAAGAGGAAGATATTGACAGTTTTTTGCAAAAAAATTTTTCGTCAAGGCAGGTGGAGACCTCAAAATATCAAAGTATTTTAAAGCCTTCCTACCGAAAAAATGATATCCTACATGTAAAAAGCGGTACCCTCGGTCTTTGCATGATTACACCAGATGGCGAACGTCGCATTCTGGCTTACTATGAAAAAAAAGAATTTTTTGATACAAATCTGCTCGCTCAGCTGGATTTTCTGGAAACTGTCTACCTATTAGCATTGACCAAATGCAGTTTTACTATTTATCATGCTGATACCAGAACTGTTACCTTTTCCGGCTCAGGCAGCACTTCCGACCAGCTTTTTTGTCTTCGGCAGGATATGGCCAATTCCTATCAGGAAAAAACCTCCTTTCATTTAAATGTCCTGATGCAGACCTCGCTGCGTACAAAACTGTTATGCTACTTTACCCACCGAAGTCGCCGCTTTGGTACTGCTTCCTTTCCGCTTCCCTTTTCCTATGCCAGACTGGCAGATTATCTCGCTGCAGACCGCAGTTCCATGATGCGGGAGCTTACAAATATGAAGAAGGACGGCCTGATTCGGACAGAAGAAAACCGCATTTTTCTTTTTTCTTCGTAACAAAATGTCTCTATAATATATAAAAGATTCCCGGACAAAAATGTCCGGGAATCTTTTCTTACCAATTTAAGCTGACACGATTACCACACGGTTCCGTCTCGCCAATGCAATCGCGATATGACAAAATTCCATCAAAGCGCAGACCTTGTCTGCCACGGTGATAATCCATGCCTCTTTATTTCTCGGGAGAGGCCCCAGCGGAAACATATGCGTCAATATAGCATCCCGTTCCCTTTCACTAATCTGAAATATCTCGTGACTGTTCTTCGCTGCCACCTTCGGGTGGTAAAACGCCTGATGTTCTCCAGTCGGTGTCTTCTCATGAAAGTCGTACAGGCAAAAATCATGCAAAAGCCCTGCTCTTGCGGCAGCCTTTTCATCACAGCCGAATGCCTTTGCCATCACCCAGGAGAGATAAGAAACATTCAAACTGTGCATCAGTCTGTTCGTCCAGCAATGCTGTGTATAACGGCTCAACTGCTTGAACTTATGATTCTGAAGAATCGGCAGAACATTCTCCAGATACGCCGGGGCAACCTCCTGTGACACTTCAATGTCCATCGGCAATCACTCACTTTCTTCTTTTTATATTTTCATTATGTATAGATATTTTATAAAATGCAAGTAGTTTCTTCTAAATTTATTCTTAATTCTTTTATTAGCAGGCAGACTCCTCCAGATTATGCTCTGCCCACTTTGCAATCTCATAAAACACCGGAATCAATTCCATGCCCTTTTCCGACAGAGAATATTCCACATGGGGCGGAATCTCATTAAACTGTTCTCTGTGCACGATTCCGAATGCTTCTAACTCCCTGAGAGTAGCTGTCAACATTGTACTTGTGATTTGTGGAATCGCCTTTTTCAGTTCCCCGAAACGACAGGTCGACTTCCTGCACAATTCATATAAAATGCGAATCCTCCATTTTCCGCTTAAAATTTCAAGCGTTTTACAAATCCGGCAGTTTTCATTCGGCTCCTGTTCAAATATTCGCTGCATGTATGTTTCCATCTCTTTATTTTTTTCCACTGCTTTTTTCCTCCACAGTATTATTTTTTGTACTTAGTATACTCTATTTCCGTACTTGTATGCCTTTTTTATATATAGTATCATAAACGTACTTAGTACGAAAGGAGTATTTCTATGATTTTATATTTTACGGGAACCGGAAACAGCCGATTTGCCGCGAAACAACTCGGTTCTTTTTTAGATGATACGGTCGTAGCAATCAATGATTATATGCATGAAAAAAAGGACGGCTATTTTTCCTCGGAAAAGCCTTATGTTTTTGTGGTGCCTTCCTACATGAGCCGGATGCCCCTGCCTGTCGAAGATTTTTTAAACAATTCCAGTTTTTCCGGCAACAAAAATGCCTATTTTGTGTTTACCGCAGGAATGTGCGTAGGCAATGCCTATAAATACTGTCAGAAATTATGTACTTCCCGTGGACTCATGTATCAGGGAACCACCTCCGTCCTCATGGCTGCAAGCTATGTCGCCTTGTATGACGTCATGCCAAAAGAGCAGGCCGCCGATGCCGCAAAATCCGTCATTCCTGCACTAAAAGAGATTTCAGAAAAAATAAAGCAGGGTCAGCCAGTAACCGCAAACCCTGCCATGAAAGGGCACAAGGCCTTCAGCGCGCTTTCGCCGCTTTCCACCGCACTTCTGGTAACCGCTAAACCTTTCCATGCCAGCGATGCCTGTATAGGCTGCGGAAAATGCGAATCCTTATGTCCGTTAAGTAATATTCATTTAGATAATCAAAAACCGGTATGGGGAAAAGACTGTATGCACTGTATGGCATGCATTTCTGCCTGCCCTACCAAAGCTATTGACTATGGAAAAAAGACCGCAAATCGAAACCGGTATTATCTGGAAGACTGTTAAAAACAAGGCAAACAAAATCGCCCCAAAGTTATTGGGGCGATTTTCATTCTTCTTCCTTTTATCCTTAATCTTTCTAGTCGATAAACAGAGATGTGGAATAATAACGATCTCCACTGTCCGGAAGAAGTACCACGATTGTCTTTCCTGCATTTTCCGGGCGTTTTGCAACCTCAAGTGCCGCATAAAGAGCTGCACCGGATGAAATTCCAACTAAAAATCCCTCTGTGGATGCAATTTCTTTTCCGATACGGAATGCGTCTTCATTGGAAACCTTAAATACTTCATCGTAAACTTTGGTATTTAAAGTAGCAGGCACGAATCCTGCACCGATACCCTGAATCTTGTGAGGACCGCTCTTTCCTTCGGAAAGTACCGGAGAGCTTTCCGGCTCTACAGCAATAACCTTCACATCCGGATTCTGAGACTTTAAGTACTCTCCAGTTCCACTAACCGTTCCTCCGGTACCAACACCTGCAATAAAGATATCAACCTTTCCATCCGTATCTTTCCAAATTTCCGGTCCTGTCGTCTTTCTGTGAATTTCCGGGTTTGCCGGATTTTCAAACTGTCCCGGAATAAAGCTGTTTGGAATTTCTTTGCTCAGTTCCTCTGCTTTTGCAATAGCACCTTTCATTCCTTTGGTTCCTTCGGTCAGAACAATTTCCGCACCGTATGCCTTTAAGATGTTACGGCGTTCCACGCTCATGGTCTCAGGCATGGTAAGAATAGCACGATAGCCTTTTGCTGCCGCGATAGAAGCAAGACCGATTCCGGTATTTCCGGAGGTCGGCTCAATAATAACAGAGCCTTCTTTTAACAATCCCTTTTCCTCTGCGTCTTCAATCATTGCTTTCGCGATACGGTCTTTTACACTTCCTGCCGGATTGAAATATTCCAGTTTTGCCAGAATAGTTGCTTTGGTATCGTACTTCTTTTCGATATTTACGACCTCAACCAATGGAGTGTTTCCGATTAAATCTAATGTTCCTTTATAAATGTTTGCCATAATATTCTCCCTTCTATTTTTTAACATTTATTATTTTACTGCTTTGAATGCTTCTTCCAAATCCTCGATAATGTCATCAATATGTTCGGTTCCGATGGATAAACGCACCGTATTCGGTTTGATTCCCTGCTCTAAAAGTTCTTCTCCGCTTAACTGAGAATGCGTCGTAGATGCCGGATGAATGGCAAGGGATTTAACATCTGCCACATTTGCAAGCAGTGAGAAAATCTGTAAGTTATCGATAAAATCTTTTGCTGTCTTATCATCACCTTTAATTTCAAAGGTAAAAATAGAGCCGCCGCCATTCGGGAAATATTTTTTATATAATTCCTGCTGCTTTTTATCTTCCGTAACCGCCGGATGATGTACTTTTTCCACCTGAGGATGATTATTTAAATAATCTACCACCTTAAGTGCATTTTCTACATGACGTTCCACTCTCAAAGACAATGTCTCAAGTCCCTGCAAAAAGATAAAAGAGTGGAATGGAGAAATCGTTGCTCCGGTATCTCTTAATAAGATGGCACGGATTTTGGTGACAAACGCTGCCGGGCCAACTGCTTTGGTAAAACTGATGCCGTGATAGCTTGGGTTCGGCTCTGTCAAAGATGGGAATTTCCCGGAAGCCTCCCAATCAAATTTTCCACTGTCAATGATAACTCCACCAATGGCCGTTCCATGACCGCCAATAAATTTCGTTGCGGAATGTACCACAATATCGGCACCATATTCAAACGGCCGAACCAGATACGGCGTTGCAAAAGTATTGTCCACGACCAGAGGAATTTTATGTGCATGGGCAATTTCTGCAAGTGCCGCAATATCTGTCACCTCAGAGTTCGGATTGCCCAGTGTTTCTACATAAAGTGCTTTCGTGTTGTCCTGAATTGCCTGTTCAAATGCATTCAAGTCCAACGCATCCACAAAGGTTGTCGTGATACCGTACTGCGGAAGAGTGTGCTCCAATAAATTGTAAGAACCACCGTAAATATTGTTGGCTGCCACGATATGGTCACCTGCCTGGGCAAGGTTCTGAATTGTGTATGTAATAGCCGCAGCACCGGATGCAACTGCCAAAGCTGCAACGCCGCCTTCTAGCGCTGCAATTCTCTTTTCAAATACATCTTCTGTAGGGTTCGTCAATCTGCCGTAAATGTTTCCCGCATCTGTCAGCCCGAATCTTGCTGCAGCATGCTCTGAATTATGAAATACATAAGAAGATGTTGCATAAATCGGAACCGCTCTCGCATCGGTAACCGGATCTGCTTCTTCCTGACCAACGTGTAACTGTAAAGTCTCAAATTTTAAATTTCTATTTTCATATGCTGATTTGCTCATAATTTTTTTCTCCAATCTGTTTTTCTATATTTTCTGATTCTGTAGATTTCCTTTTTCTTATCTTTCCAACAGATTGCTTTCTGTGAAAAGACAGCCCATACAACAACACATTCGGTCATCCTTTGCTATGTAATGATATGTCTGGTTCATATTTTTCATGCTGTCTTCTCCTTCTTCTAAATTTCATACATTTCATACTTGTTAAGTATGATTTACTTGATGATTGTATTTTATTCCAGTATTCCTACTTTGTCAATAGGGTTTTTATGAATTTGCAATAAGTTTTTTCTATAACTGGTTATAATATCTGCACCACCAGGCGGCGGGCAGAGGTTTTAAATATAATAAAAGAGGAGGATATCTCCACTATCATGTGGCTGATACCCATCCTCCCTTTTATCAATGATATCACAGAAAATATTGACGGTATTTTTGACTACTTTCGTCCCGGCCGCTTTTATTTTAATACCAGTTTTAATACCTCCGTCACTTTTTTCACCGGAATAATTTCCAGTTTCTCCTTCACTTCATCTGCCACATCATCCAGATCATCCATGTTTTCATAAGGAATCAGTACTTTTGTGATTCCTGCCCGCTGCGCTGCCATCAGTTTTTCCGGCAAACCGCCAATCGGCATTACACCCCCCCGGAGAGAAACTTCTCCTGTCATAGCATATTCCGGGCTCACTGCCTTCCCTGTCACAAGAGATGCAAGGGCTGTCGTCAGGGTAATACCCGCCGACGGGCCGTCCTTTGGCACTGCTCCCTCCGGCACATGAATATGCAAATCGTGTTTCTCCCAATTTTCCGTCTCCTTTGGATAAAGGGATTTCACCAGACTTACTGCAATCTGTGCCGATTCTTTCATAACATCTCCAAGCTGCCCGGTAATCTGTATATTTCCGCTTCCCTTCGTCTGCACAGTCTCAATAAACAGAATCTCACCACCTGCTGCCGTCCATGCAAGACCTGTGACAACACCCGGTTTTTTCTCCTCCAAAATGCTCTCATGATGGATTGGCTTTTTGTCCATATATTCTGGTAGCTTTTTCGGATTTACTGTAATACTTTTCTGCTCTCCCTTGACCAGTTTTACCGCCGCAAAACGGCAGAGGGTATCAAGCTGTTTTTTTAATCCCCGGACACCAGATTCCATTGTATATCCATTAATCAAAGCGTGAATTGCCTCATCTGTGACTTTTAAATTTCTTGCCTTGATTCCCATATTTTTCATAGCTTTCGGCAGAAGATGCCTTTTGGCAATCTCGAATTTTTCCTGTTCTGTATAACCTGGAAACTGAATAACCTCCATACGGTTCAAAAGCGGCTCCGGTATGGTATCCGTTGTATTTGCCGTGCAGACAAACAAAACGTCCGACAAATCATATGGTACATTCATATAGTGATCAGTAAAGCTGTTATTTTGCTCCGGATCCAGTACTTCTAACAGTGCGCTCGCCGGATCTCCGCTATAGTCCTTGGAAAGCTTATCCACTTCGTCAAGCACCATGACCGGATTTGAAACACCGCTACGCTTCATACCTTCCATGATGCGTCCCGGCATCGCCCCAACATAAGTACGTCTGTGCCCGCGAATTTCCGCCTCATCCCGAACACCACCGAGACTGACTCTGATATACTCCCGATGAAGTGCTTTGGCAATGCTCTGCCCGATACTGGTTTTTCCAGTTCCCGGTGCACCAACAAAAAGAAGAATGGAACCGGCTTGTTTCTTATTTAATGCCATGACCGCCATCTGCTCAATAATTCTTTTTTTAACCTTCTTTAAACCATAGTGCTCTTCATCTAGAATTTCCTCCGCTTCTCTCAAATCCACTTCAAAAGCAGGCTCCTTTTTCCAGGAAAGACTGGTGACAAAATCCAGGTAATCATAAAGCATACCATACTCATGACTGTCCTTGCCCTCCTGCTTCATACGGTTTAATATCTTATCCGCTTCTGTTCTCGCGGTCTCATTCATTCCTGATTCTTTAATTTTATTCTCAAACTTCCGGACATCAGAAACATTTTCCGGATGCATTTCATCCAATTTTTTCTGCAGGAAATCAATCTGTTTTTTCAATGCTTCTTCCCGGTATACTTTTTCATGGGACTCTTTTTGCGCATTTTCCGCTTCCTCACCAATCTCTGAAATCTCGATAAATTCATAGATTGCCTTTTCCACCAGTTCAATACGCTCAGATTTCGAATCTGTTTCTAAGATGGCATATTTTTCCTCGTCAGTAAGATTTAAATAATTAGACAGGGCACAGACTACCTCTATCGCATTTTTCCAGTGCAAAATATAGCCTCTCGCCCAAATACCCCATTGATAATTCTGGGCAAAGGAAAGCAACGTTTCCTTCAATTTCGTGAAACGCTCCTTTTCCTCCTCCGGAGCAATATCCTCTACCTCCACACGGATAGATGCCGTCGCTGTAATCGCATCCTCCGTCACTTCAATATCTGACACATTTACCCTTTCCTTCACGCGAATACAGATATTTCCTTCCTCGTCCGGTTTTTCAACTACACCGGAAACACCGACTGGATAAAAATCCTCCGCTGTCATTTCTGTACGTTCCTTTTCTTCTTTCAGCATCAGAAACAATACATCTTCTCCCGTCTCCATTGCGTTCAGCTTTAAATTTTCAAAAAAATCTTTTTTAAAATAAAAGGTTATCTCTGGCAAAAGAATCATATTATAAACTGGTATTACGATCATATGCAATTCCTCCTTTGATTATCAGCACTCATTTCACTCGAGTGCTAACTCGCTTGTAAAAAAATATGCGGCTACCCGCAAAATAATAACGTTCTTATTTTTCTCTTTTTATCATCATAACACAAAACAAGGGCTTGTCAACTGGTTTTCTATGAAAAATATCTCTTTTTATCTCCGCACCATTACTCCTCATTTCTTTGCATTGAAATTCTGATGAATTATAGTATTTTTTTCATATCTCACCTTGCATAACACAACGAAGGGATACCATCTCACAAATGATATCCCTCTCAATATTCCTATTCTACCCCATCAAAATCACCGCGCACTCGCAGCTCTCTAGTGTAACACTCCCGTTCATCTCTGCCTCTGCAAAAACCGCCTGTTCCCGATTCATGTTGGAAAGAAGCACTGTATGTACCTTTCCTTCGACAGTCAGCGTACAAGGTTCTTGTCCGAAGTTCGCCACAACCAAAATATCCTGTCCGTTTTCCTCATGAACACGCCGAAATGCAAAAATATCATCCTGTTCCTCATAAGCCGGAACAAATTTTCCGTAAGTAAAGGTCTCCTTGTAAGAATCAGATTTTCTTAATGCTATCAGCTTCTTGTAATAGGAAAGAACGGAATCTGCCCTGTTTTCCTGTTCTTTTACATTAATCTCAGTGTAATTCGGATTTAACGCAAGCCACGGTTTTCCGGTGGTAAATCCGGCGTTTTCACCATCGCTCCACTGCATCGGTGTTCTGGCATTGTCACGGCTGTTTTCGTAACAGCAATGCAACGCTTCTTCTTTCGTGCAACCAGCCTCAATTGCTACCTGATACTGGTCGATCGTGCTAATATCATCATACTCGGAAATATCTTCCCTCAGGCAATTTGTCATGCCAATTTCCTGCCCCTGAAAAACAAAAGGTATTCCTCGAAGTAGCACAGAGGTTGTCGCAAGCATTTTTTTACCTGCCTCATTTTGCGCATGTGCCGGAAGATAGCGGCTTGCCCCCCTTGGCTCATCGTGGTTTTCAATAATGTTTGCCTTAAAACCTATGCCTTCCATTTCAAGCTGGGATGCAAACACAATGTCTCTCCATTCTTTAAACACAATCGGCTTGCTGTCGTACCAGCCATGCTCACCAAAGGTCAGTTCATGTGCAGAAAAATCAAACATCGTGGAAAAATGACCGTCCTCCCCAATAAATTCCCGCAGTTCGTCTTCTTTCATATTAAAGACTTCGCCAACTGTAAAGGCATCGTATTTTTCAAAGGTCTCATGTTTCATCTCTTCTAAGAACGTACCAACGCCTTCCACTTCCTCCACCATTTTCACGCAGGAAGCCAGCCCATCCGGTCCATCTGCCGGAAAAGAAGGGAACTTGACATCCTTCTTTATATTAATGATTGCATCGATACGAAAACCACCAAGTCCCTTGTCCAGCCACCAGTTGATCATGTCATAAACCTTACGACGCAATTTGGGATTTTCCCAGTTTAAATCCGGCTGCTCCTTCGCAAACATATGCAGATAATACTTGTCACTTCCCGGAACCGGCTCCCAGGCACTTCCGCCAAAATAGGATCTATAATTACTAGGTGCTTTTTTGCCTTTTCCTTTTACAAAATAGAAATACTCTGCATACTCCCCGTCCGGATTAGCCAATGCCTTCTTAAAATACTCATGCTGGTCAGAACAATGGTTTACAACCAGATCCATGACGATATACATATCGCGCTTTTTTGCTTCCGCAAGCAGTTCGTCAAATTCCTCCATCGTGCCGAATTCTTCCGCTATTTTATAATAGTCCGCAATATCATAACCCTGATCCACAAACGGGGATTTGTAAATTGGGGAAAGCCAGATAATATCAATGCCCAGCTCCTTTAAATAATCAAGCTTTGATATCACGCCCCTCAGGTCACCGATTCCGTCTCCGTTCGTATCCAAAAAACTCTTTGGATAAATCTGATATGCAACCTTGTCATGCCACCACTTTTTCTTCATTTCCGTACCTCCTTCGCATTGCGCTTTTTGTATGATACTGTTATTATAATTACAAAAAAAGATTTTTTCTTGCACTATATTTTCCTGTTATAACACAATCCTGCTCTATTCAACAAGGAGGTCTTTATGAAGAAAAACACCGTTCCATCCCCAGAACAAAAGGAAAAAGCCAAACACGGGGAGCAGATGTTTCCCCTGCAGCAATATATCACAACACTCTCCAAATCCTACCCGGCTGTCACTGCTCATTGGCATGAAGAAGCTGAGTTTACCCTGATTCAAAAGGGAACCTGCACCTATCAGGCTCACCTGACATCCTACCAGGTAAAACCCGGTGACCTGATTTTTCTTCCTCCTATGGTGCTGCACGCAATCAATTCCATTCCGGGAGAAAGTATGCGCTCGGAAACCTATGTATTCCACATGAATTTTCTCGGCATCAATTCCGCGGATGTCTGCGCCGTACGTTATCTGACACCAATTACAAACCAAAAACTGATTCCGCCCTTCGTCATCAGTAAAGAGCATCCCGTCTACCGTGATGCCTTACGACTGTTCCATGCTATCAGCCGGGCATACAAGACTGCTGCCCCCGGCTATGAATTGATGTTAAAATCTCTGTTCTTACAACTCATTGCCATCCTTTTGCCCTATTGTAAAGAGAGCTCTGCTCTGCCGCAGCTCCACACCGAACACGCTATGAAGTTAAAGCAGGTACTCGAATACATTGAAAATCATTACGCAGACGACCTCTCCATCAAAGAGCTTGCCGGAATCTGTTATTTCAGTGAATACTATTTCATGCGGTTTTTTAAAAAATATGTTGGAATGCCCTGTCTCGAATATATTAAAAACTTAAGACTGGAAAAAGCGGCCAAGCAGTTTGAACAGGGCGAGACTTCCACTCTTTCCGTTTCACTTTCCGTAGGTTTTCACAATCTCTCCTATTTCCATAGGGAATTCAAGAAAAAATACGGTATGACACCCAAAAAATTTATAGCAACTATCCCCAATACATAGGCGTTCACAAATATTTCACATTTTTATTAGCACTCAATATTGACGAGTGCTAATAAATGTGCTATGTTACATATAGAACAAAGGAAGGGAAATAAAAATTCTCTTTCCGCATATTCTAAAACAATCAGGCAATGATATATTTGTCAATAAAAGAATGGAGGAATGACTTATGTTAATGCCTAGTGTATTTGGAGAAAATTTGTTTGATGACTGGATGGACTTCCCGTTTGACCGAAACTTTGAAAAAGAGTTTTTCGGTGAAAAGAATCCACTCTACGGAAAAAATGCTGCAAGAATTATGAAAACGGATGTAAAAGACACCGACAACAGCTATGAAATTGATATTGACCTGCCTGGCTTTAACAAGGATGAAATCAAGGTTGCCTTAAACAACGGTTACCTGTCTATCTCCGCAGCCAAGGGATTAGATAAGGACGAAAAAGACAACGAAGGCCACTTCATCCGCAGGGAGCGCTACAGTGGAGTATGCCAGCGAAGCTTTTACGTTGGCGATGGCTACACCGACACAGATGTCAAAGCTTCCTACCGGGACGGCATCTTAAAACTTTGTTTGCCAAAGCTTGATGCAAAACAGGTAGAAGACAAAAACAACTATATTGCCATTGAGGGCTGATACATTGTGTATTTGCACAATCCTTTCTATATAATGAAATACCCTGAAGAATCTCTCCTTCGGGGTATTTTACAGTTCAGATACCGCATTTCTTACAGTTTCCAGCACCATTTCCAGTTCATCCAAATGCATGCAGTGCGGTATCCTGTTTTTCTCCACTGCTTTCATGCATTCCACAAAATCAAACCAGCGCACCTCTGATACTTCCTCTTTTTGCAACGTAAATTCCTCCGGCTCCATATCCCGCCACAGAATGTAGACGTTGCTGACCTGATTGTCCGAAAATAACTTTCCGTAAAATTCCTGCTCATAGGCAAAGTGCCGCTGCCCGCAGTAAATAAGCTCCCTTTCTTCCGCTTCTACGCCCAGTTCTTCCTTTAACTCCCGCAGAGCTGAGGAGATAAAATCCTCTCCCGCCGGAATATGTCCTGCACTGGAAATATCATAACAGCCCGGATGGGAATCCTTCCCCTCACTGCGTTTCTGCACCAGTACCTGAAGTCTGCCTGCTTTTTTCCGAAGAATCCACACATGGGAGGTTCGGTGGCGGACACCGCTCTCATGTGCCTTCGTGCGCTCTATGACTTCTCCGGTAGGAACGCCATGTTCATCTACAATATCCAACCATTCCACTTTTCTCAACTCCATTATCCTGTCATCCGAAATATTTTCTTTCATTATAAGACAGGTCAGATGGAATTGCAATTATACGATCGTTCCTCCGCACACAATATAATCTTCCTGATAAAACACTGCTGCCTGCCCCGGTGTAATTGCCCGCTGCGGCTCTTTAAATGTCACCTTCAACCTGCCATCTGAAAGCGGCTCTACTAGACAGGGCGCACCTTTATGGGCATACCGGATTTTTCCACAAAGTTCTGTTATACCATCCAGTTTTTCCACTGCCATATAATTCACATGGTCTACGAACATTGTATCAGAGAATACACTTTCCGCCCCGCCGATAACCACCTCATTGGTCTCCGGTCGGATTTCTTTTACAAATGCCGGCTTGCCAAGGGCAAGATTTAAGCCTTTTCTCTGTCCGATGGTATAATGCCAGATACCCTGATGGGTTCCGAGAATGTTTCCCGCTTCATCCACAAAATTTCCCGGAACCGATTTTCTTCCGGTCTCCTGTTCCAAAAACTTTACATAATCTCCATCTGAAACAAAGCAGATATCCTGACTATCGGGTTTATGCGCCACTAAAAGGTTTGCTACTTCGGCAATTTCCCGAACTTTGGGCTTTTCGTATTCCCCAATGGGCATTAAAGTGTGGGCAAGCTGAAACTGTGTCAGATTATAGAGAGCATAGGTCTGATCCTTTTCCTCCGTCACAGATTTTTGAATCGTATATCTGCCGTTTTCCAGTTTTTTGATTCTGGCATAATGCCCTGTTGCAATGTAATCCGCTCCAATCTCCAGGGAACGTTTTAAAAGAGATTCCCATTTCACATAACGGTTACAGGCAATGCAGGGATTTGGCGTCCTTGCATTTTCGTATTCCCGCACAAAATAATCGATGACCTGCTCCTTAAAATCCCGTTTAAAATTCATGACATAATAGGGAATCCCAATGGCATCTGCCACGCGCCTTGCATCATCCACAGCAGAAAGTCCGCAGCAGCCCCCTTCGTGTTCCTGGGCCTGTGCGGACTCATCCTGCCAAATCTGCATTGTCGCGCCGATGACATCATATCCCTGTTTCTTTAATAAATAGGCTGCCACGGAGGAATCTACACCTCCGGACATGCCGACTACGACTTTGCTCATCTTCTTTCCTGCCTTTAATATACTTCTTCCGGTGCTTCCTCTTTTTCTGCAATATCATTGACCGGACGCTCCAATCCTTCAATCTGGATATGGTTCTTTTCCGCATAATCCCAGAGCGCAGCATGAATTGCTTCCTCTGCCAGAAGAGAACAATGTACTTTCACTGGAGGCAGTCCATCCAATGCTTCCATAACAGCTTTGTTTGTCACTTCAAGCGCCTGCTGTACGGTCTTTCCTTTTACCAGCTCCGTCGCCATGCTGCTGGTGGCAACTGCTGCCCCACAACCAAAAGTCTTAAACTTCGCTTCCTGGATAATACCGTTTTCGTCAATATCCAGATACATACGCATGATATCGCCACATTTGGCATTTCCCACAGTTCCCACACCGCTTGGGTTCTCGATTTCCCCAACGTTTCTCGGATTATTAAAATGGTCCATTACTTTTTCACTATACATGTTAAAAGAAACCTCCTGTTATCTTCCTATCAAAATTTCGTTTCTATGCCAACTTCTGTCCAGCTTCCTGCTTCTTCACAAAATCCTCATATAACGGTGACATGCTCCGTAACCGCTCAATAATCTTCTTCAGTTCGTCCACTGTATAATCAATATCCTCTTTCGTGGTCTTCTCCGACAAAGTCACACGCAGAGAACCATGTGCAATTTCATGAGGCAGACCAATTGCCAAAAGTACATGGGACGGATCCAAAGAACCTGATGTGCAGGCAGAACCGCTGGATGCACAAATACCCTTTTGATCCAACAAAATCAGCATGGATTCGCCTTCAATAAAACGGAAGCAGAAATTCGTATTATTCGGCAGGCGCTTTACCCTGTCACCGTTTAATTTCGCATACGGAATTTCTTTCTCGACCCGGCTGATATAATAATCCCGCAGTTGTGTCTCATATTTCATTCGTTTGTCCATATCCCGTTTTGCCAGTTCTGCTGCCTTTGCAAAACCTACGATGCCCGGCACATTGTGTGTTCCGGCACGTCTGTGACGCTCCTGTGCGCCGCCGTGGATAAAGGAACCAATCTTAATCCCCTTTCGGATATACATAAGTCCAATGCCCTTCGGTCCATTGATTTTATGACCGCTTGCGCTTAACATATCAATATTCATTTCCTGCACATCGATCGGCACATGACCGAAAGCCTGTACCGCATCTGTGTGGAATAATACGCCGTGCTTCTTTGCAATCTCTCCAATCTCCGCAATCGGTTCAATGGTTCCGATTTCATTATTTGCAAACATAATGGAAATCAAAATCGTATCCGGACGGATTGCAGCCTCCAGTTCCTCCAGACTCACCAGACCGTTCTCGTCCACATCCAGGTAAGTCACCTCATAGCCTTCCTTTTCCAGATACTCACAGGTATGGAGAATTGCATGATGCTCAATCTTTGATGTAATAATATGTTTCCCCTTGTCTTTGTATGCCAGTGCAGTTGCCTTTAGCGCCCAGTTATCGGACTCGCTACCACCACCGGTGAAATAAATTTCCTCCGGTGTGGTATTTAAAAACTCCGCCATCGTGCTTCTCGCCGCATCCACTGCTCTCTTGCTCTCGCCTGCAAAAGAATAGATACTGGACGGATTTCCGTAATACTCAGTAAAAAATGGCTGCATTGCATCCAACACTTCAGGATAAACCTGAGTTGTTGCCGCATTATCTAAATAAATCAATTTACTCATCAACATTTCCTTCTTTCATATCGGTTTTCTAGGATTTTACAGCTATATTATATACGTTTTATTCCCATTGTCAAGGTAGGAATTGAATTTTTTGAAAAACAAAACGAGATTTCATGCACCATACATGAAATCTCTCTCCCATGACTGTTCCGTCCGATTATGCCGACGCTTTTATTCTGTCCATTCCGGCTAAATTACATACTGACCATTTTTCTGCAATGTCCAATCCACCAAATCTGCCAGCGTAATTCCATCTACTACTCCGTTGATTGCATCGTTCAATTTTTTGTATACAATCAATGAAACGCAGTCATCAACGTGTTCGCACTCTGCTTCCTCATCCTCAAGACAGGATACCGGTGCAAGGCTGCCCTCTGTCTGACGCAAAATCATTCCAACCGTATAATCCTCTGGCTTTTTACGCAGCATATATCCGCCCTGCGCACCGCGGATACTACGTACATATCCCGCTTTGTTCAACACAGAAATAATCTGCTCCAGATATTTATCCGATATGTTTTCCTTCTTTGCAATGTCTTTGAGACTGATTGGTTCTCCTGTATCATTCAATGCCAGATCAACCATGAGCCTCAACGCATATCTTCCTTTTGTAGATATTCTCATCTTACTACCTCTTTCTCTTTTCTGGCATTATTATATCCTTATATCCCTACTAAGTCAATAGGATTTATCTGTTTTCTTTCGTATATCGCTGAAAAAATAATACAGCAAGAAGCCTGCCGAAGTCACAAGCCACGTCAACGGATATGACCAGCAAACCATTTCCACGCTCTTATGCGACGGCACCACCAAAAACAGCCAAAGCACACGCAGTCCACAGACACCGATGATAGACATAAATGTCGGTACAACAACCTTTCCACAGCCACGGGAAACACCACTTAAAATTTCGATACAGATATAGGTGATATACGCCGGAGAAATAATATGGATCATCCGAATCCCTACTTCCACCACCGCTGCATCACTGGTAAATATACGAAGAAGGGGAGATGCCAGCCCCACCACAAATGCTGACATGGCAATCGTAATCGCCGTTGCCATTCCCATACAAATGCGCACGCTCTTTTTAATCCGTTCCTTTTTCCCAGCACCAAAATTCTGCCCTGCAAAAGTGGTAATTGCCACGCCAAGCGCATTCATAAGCATCCAGTAGATTCCATCGATTTTAGCATAAGCCGCCCACGCCGCCACCGTATCCGTCCCAAAAGAATTGATGGCAGACTGAATTAGGATATTGGAAAATGCGTAGGTCATAGACTGGATTCCGCCGGGCAGCCCTATTCTAATCATCGGCTGCAGATACTGCTTGTGAAACAGAATATTTTTCCGATGAAGAGAATACTCCCCCAGTCTGCGATTTAAAACGTATAGCACCAATGCTGCACTGACATATTGAGAAAGCATGGTAGCCATTGCAACTCCTGCAACTCCCATCTTTCCACCGACCACAAAAACAAAGTCAAGAACAATATTCACCACGCATGCCGTAATCAAAAAATACAGCGGACGCCTGGAGTCCCCCATTGCCCGCAGTATCCCGGAACCCATATTATAAATCAGCGCCGGAACCAGTCCCAGTGCATAAATTTGCATATATAAAACAGAATCCTTTAATGTTTCCGCTGGTGTATCCATTAAAATCAGAACCTGTTCCGCAAACAATGCACATAAGCACATCAAAATCAGGCCGCCAGCCATAGACAATGCAATTGCCGTCCCAATAGAATCGGACACACCTTTTTTATTTTTTGCCCCATAATGCTGGGATATAATAACAGTAGCTCCCGTAGAGATTCCCACAAAAAATCCCACAATCAGATTAATCAAAGAAGCGGTGGAGCCGCCTACTGCAGAAAGCGCTTCCTTTCCTACAAAACGTCCCACAATAACCGCATCCACCGTGTTATATAATTGTTGAAAAAAAGTCCCCAGTAAAATCGGGAAAAAGAAAATCAAAAGCTGTTTCCAGATTACTCCTTCCGTAATCTGATTTATCTCGTTGTCTTTTTTCATTTTATCCACCCAGATTTCTCAATTAAGCAAATCACTGCCGCGAAACTATATTATATAACCGTTTCTTCATTCCCGCAATACCGGATTTTAGGGCTTTTTTCTTTAAATATATTTATTTGTAAAATTACTCTAACAGGAAAGATACAATCTCATCGTAGGTATAATCGACATCTCCGTTAATCGCTTCTGTCTCATCATACCAATACTCAAGATTTTCCATATATTCTTCGCAGCTTACTTCTTCATCATCCCAATAAAAAGTATAAAACTCCTCATCATTTGCCAGATACAAGTCATATGCACTGTAATCATCCGGCTCTGTATAATTCGGATCAGAAAGACTTAACGGAGTACCGTTGCTGTCACATTTTTCTTCATAGGAACCGCTTCCGAGTTCATAGAAAAGTCCATCCTCAAGCTTATATACGGTATCAAAATAACATCCCATTTTTCCACCATAATTTAATAACAGGCCTTCATCCTCTATATAGCTGAATAAAGTTCCCCGTAAAGTTTCCGCATACACTTCTCCATCCGAATAATACAAAAGTGTATTGCCCTCTGCCTCTGACATACCATCAATCAAAATCTCCGGAATATAGTCATCATCCAAATACAGAATTTCATAAAGATACTGGGTTTCATCGTCTGCCGCATAAACCGGTGCCCATACATTTTCAATGTAATCAATATATGCCATTCCCCAATCCTCATAAGAGACATCATCCACATCCGAGGCATCTGTATCCAAATCATCCATTTCTATATCATCATCCTGATCTTTATCAGATGGCTTTACATCATCATAATCATCATAGCTTTCTTCATTGCCAAGGACTGCCGTTACATGACCGCCCTTGCTTCCAGCTGAAAAATACACCAGGCAGACAATAATGATTGCTGCAACAACTGCACAACCGCCTACAATCAGGGCAATCAACAGGCCCTTTCCATTCTTATTCCTGTTTGGATTCTGAGGCTGCACATTTGGATTCTGCTGCGGCATACTTGGATTTTGCGGCTTCATATTCGGATTCTGCTGCGGTACATTTTCCGCTCGCATCTCCACCTTATTTCCACAATATTTACAAAACAGCGCTTCGCTCTCTATTTCCTTCCCACATTTCTCACAAATCATATTTCTCTCTCCTCACTCTACTTCATTTTCATCCCATTTTACATCTCTGTGCCATCAGCACATTCATATATAATACCTGGCTTTTTGCAAAAAGGTTTCAAAAACTTCAAACTTTTTTATTTTTTCAAGTTCGAAAAGAGATATAAATTTGTCCTTACATTTTTTTCATATCCTCATACATCTCTGCACTAACATAACATCCTGCTTTCACATATTCTGTTGCATTGATGGCGCAATCAAAGGCCTCTATCATACCTTCAATGGGCTGTATAAAGCCATTCCACTCTGTCCCATAGACCATCCGCAGTCGCTTCCAGTCAGTAAACATATATACAGCCGGTTTATCATATTTCCCTTTCATGGTAGGAAATTGAATACTGGTGTCTTTTTTGAAAACCGCTTTCCCATTTTCGTCGCCTTTCGGGATTTCCCCTTCACTCTGCATCGGAACCAAAAATTTTGCCTTTACCATCTCTTTCGACATAAACCGATAATACAGCTTATAAATCAGCTCTGCATCTTCTCCCTTAGGCTCACCTAACTGTCCTAACAGCAGCATCCACCGCACCAGATCCGGGTTCGTAACCGGAACCTCGATTGGTCTTACCTCACTGTAATCTGGTGCCGGAACCAGCATACCTGCCTCTATCGCAGTCTGCTCCGATAGAACACCCACACCACAGGCTCCATTAAGATAAAACGTACTTCCGAAAAAATTGTAAATGCCGTCCCCAGCTTCTCCATTTTCAATCTTCTTTATCTCGAATCTATCCTCTGGAAACTGTGCAGACATTATCGTTTTATATGCATCCGTAAAAATCATGATGTCCGGCGGCGTACACATATATGTTCCGTCCTTCTGGTCGACAGTTCTAGAAAACAGATACGGCTCCCCGGTCTCTTTACTATATACACAATAAATTGCATCCGCTGCCAATATTTTTTTACAGAGTGCAGCCCCTAACACGTCTATTTTCCGCCTGTTGTCCTGCTTTGCTTCCTCACTTTCCGTCTTGGCTGTCTTTGAATGAAACCAGGAAAACAATCGCCAAATCTCTGCACAGTCCGTAATACTCAATTCTTCTATATCTTTTTCTGACAATTCCAAATTCTGTTTCATCACATACGCATCCCCCAGAGCACTAATATATGCATTATGCACTTCCCCAGCAGACGCATCTCTCGAATAAAGAACCGTTCCTTTTTTTATCTTATGCAGTTTCCCCTTCTCCAAACGCAGCCCTACGACACAGTCTGATGCCTCCTTTACCGGCACATTCGGCGAAGTCTCAATCCCCATAATAACCGTCAAAAGAATCTGCTCTTTATCCTCTCCCGGATTAGACACATATACCGCATCACCCTCGCAAACAGTTCCCTTTACTCGCCCTGTAACCACTACATCATCCGTATTCAGCAACTGAAAGGTATCCAGCACACCAAGAACAAAGCTATGTGTTTTCTCCTGCGATTCCTTTGCCTTTTCCTTCTTTTTGTGAAATAACATGTCTTTTAAACTCATATTTGATTGTCCTCCCCTTGAACTTTCTTTTTTCGGTACTGTTTTTTATATTAATACAGTTCATAATCCATGCAAACAAATCTTCCAAATCATAATCCCTGGAATCCTGTTTGCAACTCAAAAAGGTCAGGAGCTTCAATCCCTTCTGACCTTTTCGTTCCTGTCCCTTTATTGACTTATCATCTATTTCTGTTTTCTTCTATCCATTTTACTGCAAAATCAACCAGTTCCCTCTGTTTCATAAAAGTAAGAAGGCCATTTCCCAGAGGCACTTTCTTTACTTCATTGCAACTTTCGAATGCCTGACCGATTTCTTCAAAATCTTCTCCATCCACATAAAGTGTTTCATACGTTTTCCATACCCTTTTCCCATCCTGCATGACTGCACTGCTTTCTTTCACCATATGCTTCCCCGGATATTCCGCGCGCACATCTGCTAAATGCAGCGAAGTATTCTTGTCATAACCCACTCCGATTAATAACACATAACCATCCATTTCATACAATTTCCCAATTGGGGAATTTTCTCCGAAAATGTTAGACAGGTCATGATTTTTTGTCAGATATTCCGCATTTTTCCCATGTGCGGCTACCGAACGTGCCGGATGATCACTTCGCAGTGTTCCCGGCCATTTGCGGAACATTTCTGACACTGCCCCCATTGTATTTGTAGGTGTAATATCTTTATCATATGCGGGCCAATTATCCCGGATAATCTGCCACCATTCCTGCGGTTCTTCCCAGTGTACGCCGGTCTCCGGATCCAGATTCTTCCACGACTGTGTAGGCATCATAATCGTTCCATCCTCTCCCACACATTCCAACAATGCTTCAATTACCATCTGTGCGCCTCCGCAGACAAATCCAAGACTGCTGAGCGAAGTATGTACCATAATGTTTTGTCCCTGCTGTACTCCGGCTTTTTTCAATGCGTCTATAATATCCTGCTTTAAAACAATCTTTCGCTCCATGATCTGTACCTCCAAATATCTTTGTCATAATATTATTATAAATATGAGTCATGGATGCGGCAATGGTTAAGCGCGTAACCTCTCACAAAAAAAGTGGTGGAAATTTGTATAAAATTACCAGAACAGACTTCTCTGCTCTAATATCGCTTTATGTTTTCCCTATCCTTGCCTGCAAAAAGCTTCTACATCATGCAGGGTCTTATCCACGTCTTCCTTTGTATGCGCAGCCGATAAGAAAATCGCCTCAAACTGGCTTGGTCCGAAATAATTGCCCTGGGAAAGCATATACCTGAAATATCTGGCAAACTGTTCTGTATCGGAAGTCTTTGCAGAAGCATAATCCAAAACCTTCTGCTCTGTAAAATAGATACAGGAAAGAGAACCTTCCCCCACTACCTGATAAGGCAACCCGTGTTTTTGGAAGATTTCCTTTACACCAGTTCTAAAACGCTCTCCAAGGAGCTCCAAATTGGTGTAAATCTCCGGATGCTCCCGCAAAATAGTAAGCTGGGTAATCCCGGCACGCATCGCTACTGGATTTCCGCTCAGAGTTCCTGCCTGATAAACCGGACCGAGAGGTGCCACCACAGACATAACATCCTTTCTGCCGCCGTAAGCTCCCACCGGCATTCCTCCACCAATAATTTTTCCATAGGTCAAAAGATCCGGCTTTACTTTGAAATATTCACTAGCCCCCGCCACGCCCAGACGAAAACCAGTAATAACTTCATCAAAAATCAGTAAAGCATTGTTTTTATCACAAATAGTCCGAAGCCCTTCCAAAAAGCCCTTCTCCGGCAATACGATTCCCATATTTGCCGCAACAGGCTCTACAATCACACAGGCAATCTCATCCGGATTTCCGGCAAATAAAGCCTCCACACTGGAAAGATCATTATAAGTTGCAGTTAACGTATCCTGTACGCAGCCTTCCGGCACACCGCCGCTGTCCGGAACACCTGCTGTCATAACGCCGGAACCCGCTTTTACAAGCAAGGCGTCCGCATGTCCATGATAACAACCTTCAAATTTTATAATCTTATTCTTTCCGGTAAAACCTCTTGCCGTACGGATGGCACTCATTACTGCCTCGGTTCCTGAATTTACCATTCGAACCATTTCCAACGCCGGTACAATGTCACACATAAGCTCCGCCATCTCCACTTCAATTTCCGTGGCGGCTCCAAAGCTTACCCCTTTCTCCATCTGTTTTTGAATGGCCTCGATTACCCGATCATCATTGTGTCCTAAAATCATAGGTCCCCAGGAGCCAATGTAATCAATGTAGGAATTGCCATCCTCATCATATAAATACTGTCCTTTGGCGGACTTTATAAACACCGGTTTCCCACCTACCGGGCCAAAAGCACGCACCGGACTGTTGACTCCTCCCGGAATCACCTTCTGCGCACGTTCAAATATCGCAGCCGATTTTTCTGTCTGTAAACTCATAGGTTCCTCCATTCTGCATTTATGTCTGCCATTATCTTTGATTATCCGATTCTTCCTTCCTTGATATAACCTGCCAGTTCCTTCGCATAGTAGGTAATCAAAATATCCGCACCCGCACGGTACATTGCCACAGAGGATTCACAAACGATTCCTGCCTCATCAATATAACCTGCCGCAGCAGCCGCCTTAATCATGGAATATTCTCCACTCACACTGTATACAGCGATTGGCTTGTCGCAGAAATCTGCCACTTCACGCAGCACATCCAGATAAGCGATTCCAGGCTTTACCATAATAATATCTGCGCCTTCTGCAATATCTAATCTTACTTCTTTTAATGCTTCTTTTCGATTATGAAAATCCATCTGATAGCTTTTTCTGTCTCCAAATGCCGGTGCAGAATCTGCCGCATCACGGAAAGGGCCATAATAGGAAGATGCATATTTTACCGCATAAGACATAATTGGCACGTCTTCAAAGTTATTTTCATCTAAAATCTCACGGATTGCTTTGATACGTCCGTCCATCATATCCGAAGGCGCCACCATATCCGCACCTGCCTGTACATGGGAAAGCGCTGTCTTTGCAAGCACCTCCAACGTCTTATCATTATGTACGTATTCGCCATCTAAAATACCACAATGTCCGTGAGAGGTATACTCACACATGCAGACATCCGTAATAATATAAATATCCGGATAATTTTTCTTAATATACCGTACAGCCTTCTGGACAATCCCCTCCGGATTCCATGCTTCACTGCCACAATCATCCTTGTGTTTTGGTATTCCAAATAGAAGAACACTTTTCACACCAGCTTTTTTCAGTGCATCCAATTCCTCCGAAATACGGTCAATACTGTAACGGTATTGTCCCGGCATAGAAGGAATTTCTTCCTTTATATTCTCACCTTCCACTACAAACATCGGAAACACTAAGGAATCCGCAGAAACACGGGTCTCACGAACCATTCCGCGGATTACCGGATTTTTACGCAATCGTCTTGGTCTCTCTACTAATTCCATCCCAAATTCCTCCCTGCTTTTTCACATAATAATTCGATCATGCTGGCAATGGACGGCTCTTTGGCTATTTCAATTTTCATGCCATATTTCTCTGCTTCCTTTGCCGTCTGCTCTCCAATACATACCGCACATACCTTTGTAAAATCAAAATTCTTTAAGGTTTCTGCAAAACCTTTTACCGTAGACGCACTGGTAAAGGTTACATAGTCAATATCCTCCTGCGCAAATGCGGTCTCAAGTTTTTCTGTAAGCATTGGATTGCTCTTATAAACAGTCTCATAAATTGCCACATCTTTATAGCTTAGCTTAGCCTTTTTTAATTCTTCTGTCAACTCAGGTGAGCCCTGCATGGCACGGAATAAATAAACCGTTGTATCTGACGTCAATTTTTCTGCCAATAATTTTCCCAATTCCCTCGCATAATAGCGCTCTGGCACATAATCAGCAAAGATATTGTATTTTTCCAGTTCTTTCTTTGTTCCTGTCCCAATTGCTGCAAACGAAAGACCGGGGGTCGCAAGAATTTTTCGCATATCAACTTTTAATTCCCGCAGTTGTGCAAAAAAATGGCTGACTCCCTGGGGACTGGTAAATGCCGCACATACCGCTCCCTTTTCTTCCAAAAACGCTGCAATCTCTTTCTCAAAAGTTCCCTTAAGGTCTTCCCTCTCGCCAGCTAAAACCGGAACCGTATCAATGGACGGAAGTTCTATCACCTGTGCTCCGAGTTTTCTTAATTTTTCTGCAAATTCGGAGGCACGTACCTTTGGTCTTGTGAGCAAAATCTGTTTCCCAAATAAAGGCTTTTTCTCTATCCAGCTAAAATCCCGTTCTAAGGAGCAGACCTTTCCAACCACAATCACCGCAGGACTTTTTATTTCCTGCTTATCCGCCTCTGCTTTTAAGGTGGAAACAGTTGCCACCGCACGCCGCTGTCGGCAGGTAGTTCCTTTTTCCAATATTGCTGCCGGAGTATCCGGGTCCATGCCTGCTTCCATCAAACGGTTACAGATAGTCTCTAAGGCTGCTACACCCATTAAAAAGACTAACGTGGCTTCCATATCTGCCAATGCCTTAAAGTTAATATCCAGTTTTCCGTTTTTTTTCTTATGTCCGGTGACCACATGAAAGGAAGATGTGTAGTCTCTATGCGTAACCGGAATTCCATTGTACGCCGCAACTGCAATAGACGAGGTAATCCCCGGTACAATCTCAAAGGGAACCCCTTCCTTCGCAAGCAGCTCCAGTTCCTCGCCACCTCTGCCAAATACAAAAGGATCTCCTCCCTTTAACCGGACAACATTCTTTCCTTCTTTCGCTTTCTCTAACAGAATTTCATTGATTTCCTCCTGGGGAACCAAATGGCAGTTGGAGCGCTTTCCAACGTTGATCCATTCTGCTTCCTTCGGACATAATGCTAACAATTCGAGACTAAGCAGGGCATCATATACCAATACCTCAGCTTCTTTTATTGCCTGCATTCCCTTTTGCGTAAGCAATCCCACATCTCCGGGACCTGCTCCCACAAGTGTCACCTTTCCCGTTGTCTGCTCTTTCACATCGTCACATCCTTTACATCCACTGGGCTCTTAATTCCTTCGCCAGCTCTATCCCAATTTTTTCCGCATCCGAAACTGCCCCGGACTTTACTCCTACCGAATAATCCTGCGCAGGCTCATGATAATACAATCCACGAAGTTTTACCAAATCTCCCTCTACCTCTGCATAGGCAGCAATCGGCGAACTGCAGCCACCATCTAAAGAGCGCACAAAGGAACGCTCTGTAAGCGCTGCAATTCTTGATTTTCTGCTACACACATCCTCCAGATAGGAATAATCTTCTCCTTTTCGCCCTTGGATAGCCAAAATACCCTGCCCTGCTGCCGGAATCATTTCTTCCACTGAAAATACTCTGCACAAATTATTGCTCGTATTTAAACAATTCAATGTATACACATTCAAACGATTGAGCCCCGCCTTTGCGAGTACCGTGGCGACATAATCTTCCTCCGCAAGCTTTTTAAGCCTTGTCTGCACATTTCCCCGAATGCCCCGAAAGCTGGCATGAGGATATATTCTTTTTAATTGTTCCATTCTTCGTCTGCTAGATGTTCCGATGCATCCGGTAATGTCTCCGTCTTTTTCCCCTTCTGCAAAAATCAGGACATCTCTGGGATCTTCCCTCTTTGAAAACCCCACCAGAGGAATTTCTTCTGAAATTTCCATAGGCAGATCTTTCAGGCTATGGATTGTAATATCGACACGTCCATCCAGCAATGCTTTATCCAACTCTTTTACAAATAAACCTTTTCCGCCAATCTGATCAAGATTCCGGTCTAAAATTTTATCTCCGGTAGTTTTCATGGTAATCAGTTCAAATTCTATTTCCGGATGTTTCTTTTGAATTTCATTCAGCACAAGCTCTGTCTGTATGACAGCAAGCTTACTGTCGCGGCTTCCCACCCGCACTTTTTTCATAAATAGGCACCTGCTTTCTTTTTCATTCATCCTTCTCTAACTCTTTGGACAAAGCGTTCAGACAGACTTTCCAATATTTCATGGGCAGATTTTTCCGAAGATCAAATAACATAGAGGTCACCGTCTTTTCTGCTGCTATCCGCACCGTGTTCTCTGCCTCCTCCATATCTCCTATGGCTACCAGTTTTTTCAACTCTTTTTCTGTTCGATTGTAAACAAGCGTTCCTTCTACTTGTGCAATCTTTTGTACAATGGGTACAAAGTCCCTGAAATTATTCCAGGAATCCAATTCCTCCTCTTCTTCCTCAATAATTGAAAGCGCTGCTTTTACTGCTTCATTATCCGGCCTGGTTCCGGTAGTACCGCCCAAAGAATCAATATTATACAGTTTTATATTTACCTCTTCGGAAAATTTTTTTGAGATATCTCTCGGCACAGCCATATCAAACAGCATATAGGTTTTATTTTTATCAAATAAAGGAGCCGCCTCCTCATATTTTACGGTATGATGGGGGCTGGTGGTGGCACTGACTATAATATCGTATTGTCCTATATTCTCATAACGATCCTGATAATCAATGGACTGACAGCCCTGTGGGATTTCCACATTCTTTGTCTTATAATTTCGCACTGTCACCGTTACACTTGCACCATGCTCCGCCAGACGCTTCGAAGCAAGACGGCCGATTTCCCCATTTCCTATGACCATACATTTCCTATCTGAAATGGTCCCATATTCCTGCTTTAATATATGTAACATTTCCTCCACCACAGAAGTTTGTACTGCCGTTAAATGTACCTGGGTTTTTACTTTTTTACCCGTTGCAATAGCAGTCTGAAAGGTACGTTCCAAAAAACTGTCCGTAGTCTGGGCATCTCTTGCCTTGGAAAGTGCGAACTTTATCTGTGAAATAATCTGATCCTCACCAAAAATCTTTGATTTCATGCCGCATGCCAACTGAAACAAATGATCATATGCATCCTTTCCGCTTCGTTCTACCGCATATTCACCATATTCCTCAGGATCTACACCCTTCACCTTACAGAGCATCGGAAATACTGCCGTTTCTTCCTCTTCCACACTTATATACAATTCTGTCCGGTTGCAGGTAGATAACAACACAACTCCACTTACCCAAAAATCATCTTTGATTCGTTCCATCGCCTGCATTGCCGAATGATTCTGGAATGAAAATAACTCCCGAATCTCAAGATTCGCTTTCTCATGGTCAATACCAACCATTTGTAATATCACAATTGATGCCTCCTATCGTTCTTTAGCCTGCGCAGCCCATCTTTTCTCTTTCTCTACCATATCATATATTCTTCTATATCGGCAACTGCCGATCACAACAAAAAAGACATTATTATGCTCTTTATCACTGAAATAATCGCACTCTAATGTCTTTCTTTTGTTCTTTTTTTCTTTCTTTATCGTGTAATGTCAAAACCGCTTTCTATCAGCATTTCCTTATCCTGCGCCGTATTATTTCCTGAGGTTGTGAGCATATCTCCAGTTATCGTCGCATTGGCTCCGGAAAAAACGCTTCTTTCCCATTTTCCGCCATCAGAGTTCTTCCTGCCGCCAGACGAACGTCCGCAGTAGGATTGATAAATCGGTACATTGCCACGGTTCTTAAAATATCTTCTTCCGAAAGCTGCGGCAAATCTTCCAAAGGAGTTCCTTTGATTGGCATGAGCGCATTCAACGGAATGGAATCAATCCCTAATTCCGCTAAATCAAACGCCATATCCAAGCGGTCTTCCCAGCTTTCACCCATACCGATAATTCCACCGGAGCAAATCCTAAGTCCCACTCTTTGCGCCGCTTTGATACATTCAATTTTTTCATCTATCGTATGTGTCGTGCAAATATACGGAAAATATCTTCTGGAAGTCTCCAGATTTTCATGATACATGGTAACGCCACTTTCCTTTAATCTGCGAAACTGATCTTCGTTCAACAAACCGTGAGAGCCGCACAGATCAATCCCCGGACATTCCTCATGCATTTTTTTATATGCTTCTACAGCCAATTCAAAGTCTTTGGTTGATAAACTGCGTCCGGCAGTTACAATAGAAAACTTATGCGCTCCATTTTTCTCATTTTTTTTGCAGGCGGCCACAATTTCATCAATATCCAAAAAATCATATTCTTTTGCTCCTGTATGATGATGCGCCGACTGCGCACAAAATTTGCAATTTTCACTGCATCTGCCCCCACGCCCGTTAATAATCGTACATAAATTTACCCGATTTCCGCATAAAGCTGCACGAATACGGTCTGCTCCTTTTTTCAAATCCTCCAAATCCCCGTTAATCAAAAAAGAAACATCATCTTCTCTCGTCAATCTTCTTCCAGCAATAATCTCATCTACAAGTTCTTCATACATTTTTCCATCCTTCTAAAATAGCTCACTTTTGCGAGCCTGTCCCGATGAAAAAATTATACCCCCAAATTGTTTACCTGTCAATCTTTGCAGGTTTACATTCCATCAAACTGCATAATACTTACATCTTTTATATACTAATCTTTTTCTTCAAAAAAAAAACGGAACCCTTATATTTTAAGGATTCCGACGCCCCTGCCAAGAGTCGATGCGACAGGATTCGAACCTGCGACCTCTGCGTCCCGAACGCAGCGCTCTACCAAGCTGAGCCACGCATCGATTTGTTTCTTTCTGAAACGTGCTCAATTATATTATCATATTTATTTTTATTTGTCCAGACTTTTTTTACTTTTTATCATTTAAATTTTTCTCCCCCTGCATTTCCCCCGCCCACTCAAATCCTTTTTTTGCGACAATCACAGCAATAATTTCATTTATGACGGCCGCAGCGGCGATTGTTCCCTTGATAATTTCGGCACATTCCGGGGCAGAAACATTTAAAACAGAAACCGCTATTCCGGTAAACACCAATGAAACTCCTGAATGAGGCAAAAGCGTAAATCCCAGATATTTCTGTACAGTCAAAGGCATTCCGGTTGCCTTTGCCCCTAAACGCGCACCAAAGTATTTTCCGACAGCACGAATTACAATATAAATAGCCGTGTAGAAACCAGCTCCCAAAATAGCATGATAATCCAAAGGCGCCCCCAAATTTAATATAACAATAATCATCGCAATACCAAGCAGAGGATTAAAATCAGCAATGATTCTTTGTAACCGTTCTTCTGTAACCATATTGGAAAAAGTCGCAGAAAAAGCCATTCCCATCAACATAAAGTTAAGCAGTGGTGATGGCATCAAGTAAGTATTGCACCAATATCCAACTGCTGCAGTTACCGCAATCATTGCTATTAAAATAAGAAGCGTCTGTAAAGTCGTTCTTTCTTTTTTCAGCAATTTTCCTGCTGGGAAACCTGTAACAATACCGATTAGCAAAGGCAGCAGAATCATCACCGGAATCATATATAACGGCATCCCGTTTCCTGATATGTGGCGGGCCACTACCGCTATCGTTGTAAAAAACACCGCCACTCCTACCATATCATCCAACGCAGCCATAGGAATCAAAGTCTTTGTAACCGGCCCTCTGGTTTTAAATTCCTGCACAATGGATAATGCCGGTGCAGGTGCGGTGGCAAGTGCAATTCCGCCAAAAAGAAATGCAAGATAAACTGGAATACCCTGCATTATAAATATAATACAAAAAACACCTGATACAAGCGCGAATGTCCCCAGCGACTGTGTTAAAGTAGTAACCATCAATGCCTTTCCATAACCCTTCAGACGTTTCCAGACAAGCTCCGTGCCAATCATAAAGCCTACCGCGCATTCCAAAACATGAATGACATTTTGATACCATGTGGCATCCAGCAGAGTATTCGGCAGCAAATGAAGCGCATATGGCCCAAACAACATTCCGGCAATCAGCCACCCCAGAATCGCCGGCAATTTCAATTTAGAAACACCTTTTCCAATAAAAAATGCTATTGCAATGGCAACACCCCAACGCAACACGAGTTCTATCACGAATCATTCCTCCTCGCAATACCATAAAGCATAAAATCTAACATCTTCGGTAAATTTTTTTCATGAATATCCATTTTGTCAGGCAACGAAACATTTCGCCAATTCTGGCTGCTAAAAGAATTGTTGAACATATCCTGCAACATTGTAAAATAATTCATTGCGTCCTCATATGTAATACCTTCACGCAACTGTATAGAGTTCAAAATCTCCTGATATAAATTCCTGTTCAACTCATCAAATTCTTTTTTCAGCTCACAAATCTGATCACATAGTGCTTCCGGTGGCTGTAAAACAGCATCAAAAAATATACGGGCTTCCATCTTATGTTCTTTAAAAAAGCCCATTCGCACCCGCATATATTTTTCCAAATCATTTCCTATATCTGCTTCCTTCAAACATTTTGTCAATGATTGAAAGCATATTTCGACACATGCAAGATATAACGCATCTTTGTTTTTAAAATTATGGTACAGTAACCCTTTTGAAATACCTGTTTCACAGATAGCATTCAGTGAAGCTCCGCCGTAGCCGTTTTCACCAAATTCCTGTACTGCTGCGGCAAGAATCTTTTTCTTCGTTAATTCCGTTTTTTCTTCTTTTTTCATTCTTCACCTCATATTATTGACCGACTAGTCTATTATATATAAAATAGACCGGTTAGTCAATAATATTCCACCTTTCCTTATATTTCACACTTCCTATATTAAGTTATTGTTTTTCATCCATTTTTTTATCTGCGGTTTTGCGCTTTTTACTGTGCTGCCCTTAAGCGCAAGCCCTTTCTCCACCGTTGCACCCTTTGCCGCTTTCCAAATATCCGATTCACTTGAACCCATACCACTTCCTTCATTGGTGCAAAGTGGATAAATCGTCTTTCCATGAAAATCAAATGCATCAAGAAATGTAAAAACCGCCATAGGAATAGTCCCCAATAATTGGGATATGCAAGAATAATAAAAAAGCCGGAGTATTTTCCCTCACCCTACCTCTTACAAATTGCTTACATGATCAAAATAAAAACGAAACGCCTTTGCAATATATTCCGCTGCTCCTCTGCCATACTTTTCATCAGTTATATGCTTCATGGTTTCATGTAAGTACCCTTCAATAACCATATCCCAGTACCCTTCTCCTAAATCCATTCCCATTGTTGTTGATTTCGTCAATTCAACAATGTCTCTAACTATCATTTGTACCTCCGAACAAGCAACATCTTTTGAAAGATCATCTGTCAACTTTGAATACAATGCGTCACTTCTCCTTGTAATATCCTCAGATTGTTCTTTCATCTTTTCAGCTTGTTCCATAAGTTCTGAAAAATGTTCCAAATTGTACTTCATAGCCTCTGTGTATTTTTCTATACTGCCAAATTGCTTAATTGCAATTTTAGCTACATTTATTTCATCATCCTTTATCTTTTGAACAAATTCATTGAATTTCTCTATACTTCCCCAATGTTTGACAACCTGTTCTTCATTCTGAATTTCAAACTGTTCCAAAGCTTCAATATATTCACTCATATCAAATTCTTTAAAACTCATAATTGTCTCTCCAGTTTCCAGTCTTTCTAACAAACTCAGCAGTCGGTTTAATCTGTCCCGTTTAACAGTCAACAACCGTTTCTGTTTGCTGAAGACTTCCGTTTTGTCATAAGTTTCTGAACTCATAATTTCTTTAATATCTTTCAGTTGAAAATCTAACTCTTTGAAAAAAAGTATTTGTTGTAATTTTTCTAATACTGCATCATCATAAAAGCGATATCCGGCGTCATTAACCTTCGTCGGCTTTAACAATCCTATTTCATCATAGTATTGTAATGTTCTAACGCTAACACCAGCCAAGTCCGCAACTTCTCTTATTGTTTTCAATCGAGCATCTCCTTTTCTATGAACTTCTGTTTTACCTAGGATACCATTGATTTTACATTATCACGTTACGTGATAGTCAATAGATTCTGAGAAATTATACCATTTTAGCTTTGTATAATACGTCCAACTATTTTTTCCATAAAAATGTAAAATGCATTCCCTTTTCGAAAACCATATTTTTCGTAATACTCCTGATTCAAAATCACATAGGCTTCCTCTCTAATTATGAATATACGCAAAAAGGCTCCCAAGGAAAACCTTGGAAGCCTTAAAATTACTGTATTATTTACAATTATTCGATAACTGTAGCAACACGACCTGAACCTACTGTTCTACCACCTTCACGGATAGCGAAAGTAAGACCCTGCTCCATAGCTACCGGGTGAATCAGTTCGATTGTCATTTCTACGTTATCACCAGGCATGCACATTTCTGTACCAGCCGGTAACTCACAAACACCTGTTACGTCTGTTGTTCTGAAGTAGAACTGCGGACGATAGTTGTTGAAGAACGGTGTATGACGACCACCTTCATCTTTTGTTAAAACGTAAACCTGAGCTGTAAATTTTCTATGGCATGTTACAGTACCCGGTTTAGCAAGAACCTGACCTCTTTCGATCTGGTCACGGTTGATACCACGAAGTAATGCACCGATGTTATCACCAGCCATAGCTTCATCAAGCTGTTTACGGAACATTTCGATACCAGTTACAACAGTCTTCTGAACATCTTCTTTTACACCTAAGATTTCAAGTTCATCGTTCAGATGCAGAGTACCTCTTTCTACTCTACCAGTAGCAACGGTACCACGACCTGT
>CAMBKU010000014.1 GCA_945868305.1 uncultured Lachnospiraceae bacterium
GGTTCTGCTGTTGGATATGATAATCAGCTTCATTTTTCACGCGCATTTAAGACAATTTATGGGGTATCTCCGAGAGAATGGAGGAAACAGCACAAATAACCATTTTGCTAAATCTCATACCACTTTATTTCATTCTCTTTTAGCTCCAGCTCAAAGCTCTCACCGTCACCCTGATAAACGGTTGTTTTCTGCGGCTCATATGTGTTGTTTACCACGCAGTATTTTCCATTCGCCACGTAAGCATGCACTTCCACATTGTAGTTCGTTGAAAACCACTTGTAAAGGTTTTTCTCGTCCCCGGCACTCCAAAGGATTGCACGGTAAAGAAGTCTGCTGTTTTCAAAAGAAAACGGAAGTCCACTTATGTAAACTGCACGACCGTTTCCGAATGTATGGACTGCAAGATTGACATTCTTATCTCTTTTGGCTAACACTTCGGTACCTTCCAGAGCATAGATGTTTTCCTTTCCTTCTCCGAAGTCGATCTCGCCCGTCGCATCCTCTGTGATAAAATGCTTCTGCACATCCCAGTTATATTTGTCATAGCCAAGCGTGAAATCCCGCTCCTCCTCCACGCCAAGAACATTTGCAAGCTGGAAGAAATGTCCGTTTGCCTGATGCGCAGTCGGTTCGCCCACACCGATAAAGCCGCCGCCATGGTAAACAAATTCCTTAATTGCTGCAGAGATTGTGGGATTACACCACCACTCGCCGCCAGTTTGTGCCGTATCCGCATCCCCGATATTTAAAATGACATCAATTCCTTTTAAGATATCCGGGTTCTCTAAAATGTCATCAAAGCTGATAAACTTCACGTCGAAAGGTGCACCGGAAAGTGCCTCCAGAATTCCTGCATAGGAATAATTTTGTTTAAAATAAATGGCATGATGTACCATATGATTGCCCCAAGCTCGCATCTTTCCCCAGCAATTCAGCACTGCCACAGTCTTTACACAATAGGGCGTTGTCCCCTTGATGTTTGTATAGAGCTCACGGAATTCCTCGCAGACAGATTCCACATAAGAGGTAAATTCCGGGAAATCCAGCGTCAGCTTTAAGTACCCTCCGTAACCGATACGGTCGATGGGTTTACGCAGAATGGCCCGCCTTGCAGTCACCCAGTTTACTTTCGCCTCCTTTACCGGATCTTTGCCCGGATGAAAAGTATCCGGGAAGAAGTAAGGCAAAAGCCTCCCCTCTGTATATTTTACACCTTCAATATCACTGATTAAGCGAAGTGTCGTACCATTTCCGACACTTCCTACCACTGCGTCCAGACCAATGTCCTTAAACTCATCCATAAAAGGCTCCGTCCCTATCCAGTGATCGCCCAAAAACATCATGGCTTCTTTTCCATATTCATGGGTAATATCCACCATCTCTTTTACGATTTTGGCCACCTCTCTGCGTTGAAAAGCTAAAAAATCCTTATATTCCTTCGTTGGAATTCGATATTGATTATTGTAATACCCCTGGTCAATGATGTACTCCGGGCGGAATTTGTAGCCGGCTTCCTTTTCAAACTGCTCTAAAATACAGGGACTTACAGAGGCAGAATAGCCATACCAGTCCACATATTTTTCCCGCGCCAGTTCATCGAATACCAGTGTGAACTGATGAAAGAAGGTCGTAAAACGTAAGACATTTACATAAGGATGCTCCTCAATAAATTTCCGCAGACGTTTCATGGTAAATGCGTGTGTCTTTGGCTGACGGACATCAAACGTCATCTGATGCTCCACATCCTTCCAGTCATTGACCACCGCATTATACATATGTACCGGATCCCACATGATATAAGCAAGGAAACTCACTGTATAATCATGGAACGGTACGGCAGCTATCGTAACATCCCCCGTACTTTCCTCGTAGCTCCAGTCACTGACCTGAACCACCTCACCTGTCGTGCGGTCCACAACCTCCCACCAGCGGGTAATATCATCCCTGCTGTTTGGTGTGAGCATATCAGGGTATAGCCCTTTCATTAAATGTACTTTTAACTTTTGATCAACTGCTGTGTATATCGGCGTCATAAGGTACATCTGCTGAATCTCATCCGGATTTTCTTTCGCCCAGTCATTGTCCTTTCTCGTCGTATAATACGTTGCATAAACTTTCAGACCGGCATCAGACAGCTCTTTCGGAAAATCTGTTCCGTCGCAGTCCCTGACTGCATCTGCCCCCCACTTTCTTGCAAGCTCCAACGTTTCTTTTACCACATCCATATCAGTTGGTATGGTTACATGCCCTTTTTCACTCATAATTCTCCCTCCATTGCATCCCACTTCTTCTCCATATCTGCCACCAGTGCAAACTGACTCCGGCAACGGTCCAGGTTGTGATTTTCCCGATGAATTTTAAAGTAGGTATCTCCGTTTAAATAGTCCGTTAAAAACCGTATTCCACATTCTAAGGTCATAAGTTTTGCCCCCATCGGCAACATTTCGATTTCTTTGCCGGTAAGAGTTCCCTTCGAGCCCTCCAGATAGCCCTTTCGATAAAGACGGTATAACTCAAGGTTCAAAGAAACTTTGCTTAAATCTGTCTCATCCTCCGCCCCGGTATTTGCCCCAAAGCGAATGGAATCACCAAAATCGTATAAAGACAACCCCGGCATCACCGTGTCCAGATCAATGATGCAGATGCCACGCCCCGTTTCTTTATCTATCATAATGTTGTTCAACTTTGTATCATTGTGGGTAACACGAAGCGGCAGCTTCCCCGCCTTTTGCAGTTCAAGCAGAATGCCAAGCTCATCTTTCCTCTCCTGCACAAAGGCGATTTCCGGTGCCACGAGATGCTTTCGCCCCACTCTGTCCGAAGCGATTGCCTCCTCCAAATCATGAAACCTCTTTTCTGTATTATGAAAATCGGGAATTGTTTCATGCAGCGTTTCTGCCGGATAATCCGACAGCAGATATTGAAAATTTCCGAACGCCACAGCACTCTCATAAAAATCCTCCGGTTCCTTTACCGCATCATAGGTTACTGCATCCTCAATAAAATCATACATCCGGTAATAGTTTCCCGCTTCACTGATAAAATAATCTGCCCCGGCTTTTGTCTTTACTAACTGCAGCGTCTCCCGCTTCGGGTTTCCTCCCTGATCCAGAATCTTTTCTTTTAAATAGGAAGTAACCCCTACAATGTTTTCCATCAGTTCCTCCGGTTTTGTGAAAATGGAGGTATTCATGCGCTGCAAAATATATCTGTTCAAACTGCTGCCGTTTTTCTCCACAACCAGATAGGTATCATTGATATGTCCGCTTCCATATGGCGTAATTGTCTCTATTTTACCAAAAGTCTCAAAATTTTCTGCAACTTGAAAAATATCTGTTTCCTGTACTTTTTCCATATTGCTACCTCGCTTAATGAAATCCGGTAAATATATAAAGTCCTTTTTCTTTCATTTCCCGGATTGCCTTTTCCACCATCGGCTTATCCTCATGATATGTCACTCCATACCATTTGTCAGAAGAAGTAAGAACCTGCACCTCTGCTTTATCTTCTTTCAGTAATTCTCCTACCACGCTTGGCAGGAAAAATTCACACTTCAGCGGATTTTTCGCAAGATTTTCCTCTAAAAACTTCGGAAAACGCTGTTTTAATTCCTCCAAAATGCTCTTTCCAAAGCCCCACATATTCATAGAAACAACGCTTCCCTCCGGAATCTCATGCCAGGATTCCCCATCATCCTCGGTATACATGGTCCTTCCTTCCCTCTTTTCAATGTGTGTCCGCTCAGTAATGCCAAGAAGTTTTCCACTTTCATCCGTTTCACATACGCCCCGTGCCACATGACCGTGATCTGTCAGCGTATTTTCCAAAATATAGCCCACCATCACGTATTGATATTTCTCTCCGTCTTTATGATGGCACAGATAATCGTAAATCATGGAAAATGCATGCTTTCCGTAATAATCATCGGCATTGATTACCGCAAAGGGCCCGTCAATCACAGAAAGACAGCTAAGCACCGCATGTCCGGTTCCAAAAGGCTTTACCCTGCCCTCTGGTACGTCATATCCCTCCGGCAGGGCAGTAAGCTCCTGATACACATAGGAAACTTCCATAATACGACTAATCCTATCCCCAATTACCTCTTTAAATTCTGCCTCGTTTTCTTTTTTAATAATAAAGACTACCTTTTCAAACCCAGCTTCTTTTGCATCATAAATTGAAAAATCCATGATGATATGTCCCTCATTATCCATCGGGTCAATCTGTTTTAAGCCTCCATAGCGGCTTCCCATACCTGCTGCCATAATGACTAATGCCGGTTTTTCCATAGCAATTACCTCCTTATCTGTCTTTATTATATAGCGGCTTTTTCTTGCAGGCTTTGCACTATTCGTCATAGTTTTTGCACTATCTTTGTTTTGTATTATCATTTTTATGCTTTTGTGATATGATAGTTTTAACAACAAATAGAGAGGGAAAAGTCCATGAATTACCGTAGCGTTTCTTTAACACCAACGATTGAAATTCACGACATTATAACCATACACTATTTTGAATACAGCAGCGACTACCACTTTAAGGGTGAAACCCACGATTTTTGGGAATTTCTCTGTGTGGACAAGGGAGAAGTCAATGTGACCGCAGGAGTCTGCGATTATACCCTCTCCCGCAACGATATTATTTTTCACAAACCAAATGAATTTCACTGTTTAAGTGCCAACTGTAAGGTCGCTCCAAACCTGGTAGTAATTGCATTTCGCTGTGATTCTCCACAGATGGATTTTTTTAAAGATAAGCTTTTGTCCATCGACAGTTTTGAGCGCGGACTTCTGGCCCAGATTATCATTGAAGCCAAGAACACGTTTCTTGACCCTTTAGATAATCCCAATCTCAAAGAAATGCACAAACGGGATGATATTCTGCCCGGCGCAGAGCAGTTGATTGCACTGAATCTTGAACTTTTACTTTTACACCTGCTCAGGCGCTATTCCATCCCACAGAAGATTCCGGTCGCTAAAGAAACCATCAAGCAAAAGAGCAACGATGAACTGTATCACCGCGTCACGGAATATATGAACCTGCACTTAACAGAACAGCTCTCCATTGATGATATCGCAAAAGGAACCTTAATCGGGCGCTCCCAACTCCAGCATCTGATTCGGGAAAAAAACGGCTGCGGCGTCATCGACCTGTTCTGCCACATGAAAATTGACCGGGCAAAAGAGTTTATCCGGGAAAATCATTTGAACTTTACAGAAATTGCAGGTGTCCTTGGTTACAGCTCCATCCACTACTTTTCCAGACAATTTAAAAAAATCACCGGTATGACACCCAGTGAATATTCAGGATCGATTAAAAAAATGATCGAGGATTAATAAAAAAGAAAGGTGGAATCTATATGAGAATTTATAAGGTAAAAGATTATAATGAAATGAGCAGAAAAGCCGCAAATATCATTTCTGCACAGGTAATTCTAAAGCCTGATACCGTTCTCGGTCTTGCCACCGGTTCTTCCCCGATTGGTATCTATAAACAGCTTGCCGCCTGGTATCAAAAAGGAGATTTGGATTTTTCTGAGGTTCGTTCTGTCAATTTGGACGAGTATCAGGGGCTTTCCCCCGAAAACAATCAGAGTTATGCCTACTTCATGCGCCATAACTTTTTCGATGCCATTAATATAAAGAAGGAAAACACCTATATTCCAAACGGTCTGGCAGAAGATACTGCTGCCGAATGTACACGCTATAATGCAATCATCCGCAATTTGGGCGGTATTGATCTACAGCTTTTAGGCCTTGGCGGCAACGGACATATCGGTTTTAACGAGCCGGGGGACTGCTTTGAAAAAGAAACCCACCTTGTAAAGCTCTCCGATAATACCATCACTGCCAATTCCCGATTTTTTGATTCTGCCGAAGATGTTCCAAAATACGCCATCTCCACCGGAATCAAAAATATCATGCAGGCAAAGAGTATCCTGCTTATCGTTTCCGGTCCCGCAAAAGCAAAAGCCCTTTATAAAGCACTCTGCGGGCCGATTACCCCGGCAGTTCCGGCTTCCATCTTACAGCTTCACAACAACGTAACGGTGGTGGCCGATGAAGAAGCGCTTGAACTGGTACCGGATAGTATTATTTTCTACTGATAAATCGGATATTTCTCACAAATTTTTGCAACTTCGCTGCGGACATAGTCTAACTTATTATCATAATCGGTAGCCACCAGATAAATAAGCTCTGCAATTTTTTCCATATCCTCCTCAACCAGACCTCTGGAAGTAACAGCCGGTGTTCCGATTCTGACACCGGAAGTAACAAACGGACTTCTCGGATCATTCGGCACAGTATTTTTGTTTAGGGTAATGCGCGCACTGTCGCAACGGTTCTGTAATTCCTTGCCGCTGATATCCATATTCCGAAGGTCTACTAACATCAGGTGATTGTCGGTTCCGCCTGTTAAGATATCAAAGCCCTGACCTATCAATGCCTGGGATAATGCTTTCGCATTCTTTACAACCTGCTCCTGATATGCTTTAAATTCCGGTTTCAATGCCTCTCCAAAGCAGACTGCCTTTCCTGCGATGACATGCATCAGCGGGCCACCCTGAATTCCCGGAAAAATCGCCTTATTAAAGTTAAACTTATCTGCGGCCTCCTGGTTTGCAAGAATCATTCCACCTCTCGGTCCTCTTAAAGTCTTATGCGTGGTAGTAGTCACTACGTCTGCATACGGAATCGGGCTTGGATGAAGTCCTGCTGCCACAAGACCTGCGATATGCGCCATATCTACCATAAGATATGCACCTACTTCATCTGCCACTTCACGGAATTTTTTGAAATCAATGGTTCTTGCATAAGCACTGGCACCTGCAATGATAAGCTTCGGTTTTGCTTCAAGTGCTGTTTTTCTCAATTCGTCATAATCAATCAGTCCCTCACTATTTACGCCATATGGTACAATATTGAACCATTTTCCAGACATATTGACCGGGCTTCCGTGTGTCAGATGTCCACCGTGATCCAAGTTCATTCCCATTACCGTATCTCCCGGCTCTAACATAGCAAAAAATACTGCCATATTTGCCTGGGCACCGGAATGAGGCTGTACATTGACATAATCACAATGAAATAACTCTTTTGCACGTTCAATTGCAATTTTTTCTACAATATCCACATCTTCACAGCCGCCATAATATCTCTTACCCGGATATCCTTCCGCATATTTATTGGTCAATACTGTTCCCATTGCCAACATGGAAGCTTCGGAAACGATATTCTCCGATGCGATCAATTCCAGATTGTTACTCTGTCTCTCAAATTCCAGTCCAATCGCTTCTCCGATTTCTTTATCATTTTCTGTTAAAAGCTTCATTATATCTTTTACCATTCTTTTTTCCTCCTAATTTATGCCTGCTGATACAAATTCTCTTTGATCTTCTTTCCGGTTGGTGTAGCCGCAAGTCCGCCAAGTGCCGTTTCCTTAAACTCCACCGGGAGCTTTTTGCCGACCTTATACATTGCCTCCACCACTTCATCCGGGGGAATGACAGACTTCATTCCTGCCAATGCCAGATCCGCACTAAGCATTGCATTGATGGCCTGCGATGCATTTCTCTGGGCACAGGGCACCTGTACCAGACCTGCAATCGGATCGCAAACCAGTCCCATACAATTCATTAATGCAATAGCTGTTGCATGAGCAGCCATCCGCGGCGAACCGTTTCGCATCTCTACCGCTGCCGCCGCTGCCATCGCTGCTGCGACGCCGCATTCTGCCTGACAGCCGCCTTCCGCACCGGAAACTGTCGCATTCTTTACTATGATTGTTCCGATTCCGGAAGCAGTAAGTAACCCTTGAAGTGTCGTTCGTTTATCCAGCCAGTATTTTTCAGATACTCCAATCAACACTGCCGGAAGAATCCCGCAGGAGCCAGCAGTAGGGGCCGCACAGATTTTTCCCATGGAGGCATTGACTTCACTTGCTGATAATGCCATTGCCATGATGTGATTTAATTCAAAACCGCACAGACTGTCTCTGTTATTACTGTAAAGCTGCTGCTGAAATGCTGTCCCGGTTATCAGATTACCTACGGATTCCTGCGGCTTTTCTAACGCTTTTTTCGCTGATTTTTGCATAACCTCGTAACGCTCATCCAGCCGCTTAAATACTTCTTTTTGTGTTTTTTGCGTCAGGCGGCACTCATTTTCCAGAATCACCTGCCACAGAGAAAGATGCCGTTCCTCTGCATCGCGCACCAATTCTTCTATACTGTTATACATGATTCACCTCCCGCCTGTAAACACACATGTGCAAAGCCTCTGCCGTCATACATTAATTACTCTGGCAGAAATGACATTTTTACTTTCCATAATGCTTTTTTCTATTTCTTCCGGTATGAAATCGTCCGTCTCTATGATACAGCAGGCGACATCACCCTTCGAGCGTCTTACCAGTTTCATATTTGCAATATTCAAATCGTGCTCTGCCATAATTCCACTTACCTCGGTCACAATACCCTTTTTATCGTATTGTTCAATCACGATAGTCGGCAATTGCAAATTCATATCCATCACAAAGCCATTGATTTCCGTTATTTTAATCTGCCCTCCTCCAATGGAGGAACCGACCACCTCATTGCGGCTTCCATCTTTCATGGTAAATACCATTTTCACAGTATTCTCATGAACGTTTTCCATTTCTTCTTCACTAAAATCAAAGCTAATCCCCTGCTTTGCTGCCAAGCGAAAAGAATCTGCAAGCGATTCGTCATCCGCTGACAATCCAAGAGCGCCTGCAACCAACGCCTTGTCTGTCCCATGCCCTTTCCCGGTTTTTGCAAAGGAACCATGCAGTCGAAAAGAGACATGCGCGATTTCATCTTTTACGATTATCCGGGCCGTTTTGGCCAGCCTTGCAGCTCCTGCCGTATGAGAGCTGGAAGGCCCGATCATCACAGGTCCTACTACATCAAATATACTGATATCCATTTCTTTTGCCTCTTTTCTACCGAATTCTTCTACTTATGCAGATACCGCTTCAGTGATTCCTTCACTAAAGGTCGGATGTGGACGGATTACAGAACGCATTTCCGCTAAGGTCATGCCTCCCGTTATGGCCGTGCCAAATTCACTAATCATATCCGTAGCTCTTGCGCACATCATCTGCGCTCCAAGAATTTTTCCGGTTTCCGCTTCCGCAACTACCTTGATAAACCCTCTTTCCTGATTGGACAGAACCGATTTCCCGTTGGCGGACATCGCATATTTATGGGTAGTAACTGAAATGCCTGCGGCTTCGGCCTCCTCTTTGGAAAGTCCGACCGTTGCAATTTCCGGATTGGTATAAACACATCCCGGAATTGCCCCCATATTAATAGGAAGTTTCTCATTCACCATATGTGCCACAGCATTGATTCCTTCCGCCGATGCCACATGCGCCAACTGAATTCCTCCTATAACATCACCGATTGCATAGATATTTGAGTAATTAGTCTGATAATTTTCATTTACAAGAATTTTTCCCCGGTCTGTGGAAATTTCCATTCCCTCACCGAAAAGTCCGTCTGTATTCGCCCGTCGTCCTACTGCCACCAGGATTCCGTCTACTTCAACCTCCTGCAAAGCTTCTTTCTCTGTATAACGACAGATTAACGTTCCATCTGTTCCTTCTACGATTTCTTCGACCTTTGCCTTTGTATGAATCTCTACGTTCCGTTTCTTTAAAATCATTTTTAAATTCTGGGCAATTTCCTTGTCCATATTGGCAAGAACGCGGTCTAATGCCTCAATCACCGTTACCTGACATCCCAAAGCACTGTAGATAGAAGCAAACTCCATTCCTATGACGCCGCCTCCGATAATGGCAAGACGCTGATAGACTTTCTTCCTATTTAAAAGGGCGTCACTGTTTACTACATTGGGAAGGTCTGCTCCGGGTATCGGCGGCATAGCAGGAACAGAACCGGTTGCGATTAATATTTTTTCTGCTGCAAGCACTGTGGTTTCCTCCCCCTGCACGGTTACTTCATGCGGGGAAGTAATGCTGCCGGTTCCTTCGTAAACCGAAATTTTATTCTTTTTCATCAGCATGGCAATGCCACTTCTTAGTTGATCTAAAACTTCTTCTTTTCTTTCCTGGATTTCTTCCATATTATAGGAAGCTTCTCCTACATGAATGCCAAGATGTTCACACGCTTTTAGCTCTGCAAAAAGCTCTGTGGAATGCATGATTGTTTTGGTCGGAATACACCCCCGGTTTAAACAGGTGCCGCCAAGCTCCCTGTTTTCAACCAGCGCTGTTTTCATTCCTTTTTTCGCACTTTCTATTGCTGCCACATAGCCACCCGGTCCGGCGCCTATGACAACTAAATCAAAGGTATCTGCCATAATCATCTTCCGCCTTTCTGATTAAAACTCATACCGCAGTACCGGTTTTCTCGCTGCCTGTACCTCATCCGGTCTTCTGATATAGGTTGCTACCGGAGCCTCATGAGCTGCATTGGGGTTTGCTTTTGCTTTCTCATAAACTTCCCGGAATACGCCGATAACTTCATCCAACGTTTCTTTGCTCTCGGTTTCCGTAGGTTCTACCATTAACGCCTCATGCACGATTAACGGGAAGTACATGGTTGGCGGATGAATTCCGTAATCTAAGAGTGATTTTGCAATATCCATAGCAGAAACACCGATTTCATGCTCCATCTTCTCTAAGGTCATAACAAATTCATGCATACAGGTCTCCTGATATGCCATCGGATAAATATCCTTTAACTTTTCCATCATGTAGTTTGCATTGAGTACCGCATTTTTCGATGCCGCAGGGATACCTTCTTTTCCTAATGTAAGTACATAAGTCAATGCCTTTACTACAACAAGGAAGTTTCCATAGAACTCTTTTACACTTCCAATGGAATGTTCAGGCACTTTGAAAGCCAGTTCTTCTGTTCCGGTTACCTGCTTGCCCGGCAAAAATTCCTGCAAAAATGCCTTGCAGCCTACCGGACCGCTTCCCGGACCGCCACCGCCGTGTGGAGTGGAAAAGGTCTTATGCAAATTGATATGTACCACATCGAATCCCATATCACCCGGTCTCACAACGCCCATGACTGCATTTAAATTTGCTCCGTCATAATAAGCAAGACCTCCTGCCTCATGGATGATAGATGTGATTTCTAATATATTTTTATCAAATAAACCTACTGTGTTTGGATTTGTCAGCATCAGACCTGCCGTATCTTCTCCTACCACTTCCCGCAATTTGTCCAAATCCACACAGCCATCTTCTCTGGATGGAATACTGACTACGGTAAATCCTGCCATTACCGCACTCGCCGGATTGGTTCCATGTGCTGAATCCGGGACAATAATTTTGGTACGTTTCTTATCATTTCTGCTGTCGTGGTAAGCCTTAATCAGTAAAAGTCCGGTAAACTCTCCGTGTGCTCCGGCTGCCGGCTGTAAAGTCATGGCATCCATGCCTGTAATCTCACACAGAAGTTCTTCGGAAGTTTTTAATACCTCCATACAGCCCTGCATGGTATGTTCCGGCTGCAACGGATGAACTTTGGTAAAGCCCTTTAATGCTGCTGCTTCTTCATTTACTTTTGGATTGTACTTCATGGTACAGGAACCAAGCGGATAAAATCCGTCATTCACACCATGTACCTGCTTTGCCAGCTCCGTATAATGTCTGCTCAGCTCATTTTCAGAAAGCTGTGGCAGATGAAGGGATTTCTCTCTCTTTGGTGTCGTTAATTCTACCTGCGGCACATCGCATTCCGGCAATATCGTACACTGATTTCCTTCGTTTCCTCTTTCAAATACTAACTTCATCCCTGACACACCTCCTTTACAATCGCTGCCACCTGTTCCATTTCTTCTTTGGTATTCTTTTCTGTCGCACACCAGAGAATATCATATTCATTTAACGGCAGTCCTCCTAAAATTCCTTTCTTTTCTAAGGCTTCCAAAATAACTTCCGCCTTCACATCTGAGGTAGTGACAAATTCATGGAAATAAGGCTGTCCATATTTTGGCTTTAAACCTGCTTTGTTCAGTTCTCCCTGTAAATAATGTGCCTTGGATAAACAAAGATTTGCTGCCTGCGTCATTCCCTTTTCGCCCATCGCTGCCATATAAACACTAGCGGTCAACGCACAGAGCGCCTGATTGGAACAGATATTACTGCTGGCTTTTTCCCTGCGGATATGCTGTTCTCTTGCCTGAAGGGTAAGTACATAAGCACGTTTTCCTTCCTTATCCACCGTCTCTCCCACAATTCTTCCCGGAAGCTTGCGCATCATTTTTTCGGTAGCTGCCATAAATCCCAGATACGGACCTCCGAATGCAAGTTCCATGCCAAGCGGCTGGCCTTCGCCTACTGCCACATCTGCACCGCATTCTGCCGGAGTTTTTAAGATTGCAAGAGCGATTGGATTGCATCCCATGATATATTTTGCACCGGCTTCATGAACAATCTCACCAAGTGCGTCCGCATCCTCTATATTTCCATAGAAGTTTGGCTGCTGCATATAAAAGCATGCACTGTCTTCTTTTAACGCTGCCTTTAATGCCTCCATATCGGTTACCCCGTCTTTTTCCGGAATCACTTCCACATGGATGCCGTTTCCGTAACAATAAGTTTTTATGACGCGAAGAACCTGCGGGTTTACTGTTTCTGATACAAAAGCAGTATTTCTCTTTCTTTCTCTGCACATAGCAACCGCTTCTGCTGCTGCGGTTGCCCCATCGTATACAGAAGCATTCGATACCGCCATGCCTGTAAGTTCACAGATCATTGTCTGATATTCAAAAATGGACTGCAAAATTCCCTGACTGATCTCAGCCTGATACGGCGTATATGCTGTCAGGAATTCTTCCTTATTCACTACGCTGCCTACAATCGCAGGAATATAGTGGTTATAAGCACCTGCACCACGGAAGATATGTTTAAATACCGTATTTTTATCTGCCATTTCCTCCATCTTATCCAATGCTTCCATTTCACTTAAGCCGGACGGAAGATTTAACTCTTTTACCTTCACTTCATCTGGAATATGGGAAAAAAGAGCATCAAAGCTGTCAAAACCGATTTCGCGCAACATTTCCTGTTGTACTTCAGTCGTATTTCCAAGATAAGAGCCCATGACATTCACCTCCTTATTTTTTCGCTCTCTTTACGCTTCTTCACTGAGTGTAAACTTCTCATACGTCTCTGCATCCATCAAATCTTCTGTTTCAGAAATGTTTTCTACTTTAATAAACCAGGAATCATATGGTGCTTCATTGATGGATTCCGGTGCATCCAATAATGCCTCGTTTACTTCAGCTACTACGCCGGAAATCGGTGAAAATACATCAGATACTGCCTTTACGGATTCTACGTCTGCAAATGCTGTCCCTGCAGTAACTTCATCTCCCTCCTCTGGAAGATTTACAAATACGATACCGCCCAGAGAATCTTGCGCAAAATCGCTAAGGCCAATCAGTGCTGTGCTTTCATCAATAAATTTCACCCATTCATGTGACTTTCTGTATTTTAATTCGTTTGGATAATTCATAATTTTTTCCTCTTTTCTTTCTTTTTGATTATTTTGATTTGTTTCTATTGTTTCTTTATTATATGTATTATTATTGCGGCTGTCCTTTTTTATAAAATGGTAAAGCAACTACCTCTGCTTCAATCCGTCTTCCTCTGACATCTGCTTCCACTTTTGTTCCAATTTCCGTGTAATCAACATCAAGCAATGCCATTGCAATCGGATAACCAAGATACGGACAATGTGTTCCGGATGTGGTATGTCCGATTTCCTTGCCGTCACAATAAACCTTTTCATGTTCTCTTATAATTCCACGTCCGGTTACTTTTAAGCCCACACGCTTTCTTGTCAAAGGTCCTTTTTCCTCAATCGGAGCCTTTCCGATAAATTCTTCCTTATTCATTTTTACGAAAAATCCAAGTCCCGCCTCTAACGGTGTGACCGTATCATCCATTTCATGTCCATATAACGGCATGGCAGCTTCCAGTCTCAAGGTATCTCTGGCTCCAAGTCCACACGGAATCAAACCTTCTTCTTTTCCAGCCTCCATAAGAATCTCCCACATCTTTGGTGCATCTGCGGCTGCCAGATACAGTTCAAATCCATCCTCTCCGGTATATCCGGTTTTTGAGATGATACACTCAATATCTTTTATCTTACGGCGAAAAGTTGCACTATAATATTTCACCGGAATATCTTCTTCTTTTGCAACCTTCTTTAATATTTCCAATGCTTTCGGACCCTGCAGGGCAATCTGTGCCACTTCATCGGAAATATCCTTTACCTCTACATCTCCGAATACATGATTCTTAATCCATGCATAATCCTTATCCTTATTTGCAGCATTTACGACAATGAGATAATGTTCCTCCCGTACTTTATAGACAATCAGATCGTCTACCACGCCGCCTTCTTCATTACACATCGGACTGTAACGTGCCTGACCATCGTACATTGTTGTATAGTCATTGGTCAGCAGATGATTCAGATTTTTTACCGCATCCTTTCCGATACAGGTAATCTCTCCCATATGTGACACATCAAACATTCCGCATGCGGTACGAACTGCCATATGTTCTTTAATTACTCCTGTTTCATACTGTACCGGAAGCAGGTATCCTGCAAATGGCACGATTTTTCCATTATACTTGACATGTGTTTCATAAAGTGGTGTTTTTAATTCCATCGCTTTTCTCCTTTCTTTCTTTTGTACTTGATTTTTCATAACACCGGCAGCTTTCTCCGGATGCATGGCAATAAAAGCAATAAAAAAAGCGCATAAATAAGTATACGAAATACTTCATTTATGCGCTCTGTCCTGTTACCTGAAATATTGTCTTTCACATCCTGCCAATACATGGTATGATATTGAAAGATTGATTCTTTGGTGCCCCTTTGCTCTCCAGAGTGTCGTCAAAATATGGTCCTTTTGCCTGAGAGTTTCTGCCATTTCCCCTTCGGCGCCACAATGCTTTTCAAATACAAGTCTGCAAATCTGTGATCTCTCCCATATTTTTCAGTCGACGTATGAAATTATCAAAAATCAAAAACAAATCTTGAGTGCATAGTAGCACACGATTTTTAATTCGTCAACTATTTTTTGAAAAAAATTTTTATGTTGACAAATCCAAAATCGGATGCTATGATTCCCAACAAGCAAAGGCGCTCTTGATTTCCAGGGGCGCCTTTTACGTTTTTACACATTATTTTTGGCATAAATGAAAAATAAAAAACATAAAAAATACGCTAAAGAGGAGGAACTATTATGAAAGCTGAACAACTCTTACAGGAAGCAAAGAGTTACGAAGATCAGTTAGTCCGGACCAGACGCTATCTGCATACGCATCCGGAAACTGGTTTTGACCTGACCGAGACCCTGGCATTCGTAAAAAAAGAACTTACCGAAATGGGTTACGAACCAAAAGAATGTGGAAAAGCCGGTCTGACCGTCCTTGCAGGAGGTAAAAAACCGGGAAAAGTATTTTTGATTCGCGGAGATATGGATGCACTTCCTATGCAGGAAGAAGCTGACATCGATTTTCCATCTGCAAACGGAAAAATGCATGCCTGCGGACATGATATGCACACCACCATGATGCTTGGTGCCGCAAGACTTTTAAAAGCACATGAAGATGAGATTGAAGGAACCATAAAGCTGGATTTCCAGCCTGCCGAAGAAATTTTTGAAGGCTCCCACGACATGATTGAAGCCGGTCTGTTAAAAAATCCTGACGTAGACGCTGCTCTTATGATACATGTCATGGCAGGAATGCCAATGACTGCAGGAACAGTTGTTGTCAGTGACGGCGGCGTCAGCGCCCCGGCAGCAGACTATTTCAAAATCTTGATTCGCGGAAAAGGCTGTCACGGTTCTATGCCGAATAACGGCGTGGATCCGGTAAATGTGGCAGCACACATTATAACAGCGCTCCAGGAAATCCATGCAAGAGAATTGGCACTGGTAGATGAAGCTGTACTGACTATCGGAACAATTCATGGCGGAACTGCTGCCAATGTCATTCCGGACACCGTAGAATTAGGCGGCAGTATCCGTACTTACGATGAGGGCGTAAGAAGCTTTTTAAAAACCAGAATGACCGAAATTTCACAGGGAATTGCCTCCACCTTCCGGGCAGAAGCAGAAGTCTCCTTCGGAAGCGGATGTCCTACCCTTGTCAATGACAATGACCTGTCTGCATGCGCCGTCAAATATGTGCAGGAACTGCTCGGCCCCCAGAAAGCGTTTACCGCAGGCCAGTTAAATGCCATGTCCGGCTCCGGTAAGGCTCCAAAAGCTGCAGGCTCCGAAGATTTCGCCTATGTCAGCCAGGAAGTTCCTTCCATCATGCTGGCACTTGCTGCCGGTCACCCGGAAAAAGGCTATTGTTATCCGCAGCATCATCCGAAGGTAAAATTTGACGAAGAAGTGCTTCCCGGCGGAAGTGCTGTCTATGCTTACACTGCCATGCGTTGGTTAGAAGAACATAAATAGCGCAAGCTTTTATGATAAATAAACAAAAAGATAAAGAGAGGTAAAATTTATGGCTACAATGAAAGACATTATTTCAAGTCCTTTGCTGCTTGCTCTGGTGGTAATCGGCTTAATCTACATCGTGATATTTTCACTGATTCACTTGAAAAAAGCGTATGCACGCTGTCTGGAAATGGGAATTACAAAGGAAGACCTTCACAAAGTTATCAAATCCAGCCTTGTATTTTCCATCGTTCCGAGTTTATCCATCGTCGTTGGATTATTTGCACTAATTTCCGTACTGGGCGTCGTATGGTCCTGGTGGAGACTTTCCGTAATTGGTTCACTTTCCTACGAATCATTGATCTCCAGCAGTGTTGCGTCTGCTCTCGGTTTTTCCACCAGTGCAGAAATGTTAGCAGGTGCAACCGGACGGCAGTTTGGTGTCGTTATGATTCTTATGAGCATCGGTATGTTAAGCGGCTTCTTCATCCTGATTCCGTTTGGTAAAAAGCTGTCCATGAGCGTAAGTAAATCCGAAAACTCCAGCAGTTGGAAATATGTATTAAGCGGAACTTTCATGCTTTGTCTGTTCGCCGTTTATATTCCGGTTCTTTTAATCGGTGATACCGTTCAGGCCGCAGTTATGTTAACCGGATTAGTCATTGCCGTTGTTCTCGGTGTTCTGGCATCAAAGCCAAAACTGAGATGGTTAAGCGAATTTATCATGGCATTTTCCATGATCGGCGGTATGATATCTTCCGTCTTCTGGGCAAACTTATTTCAGTAAATAGCGAGAGGAGAATTGATTATGAGTAAAAAAACAAAACAGACAACAGTAATGGACCCTTTTCAGGCCTGGTGCCATAAATGGAGCCGTATCGGCACCGTAATCATGTTAGTTTATATGATTGCACTCCCTTTTATTGTACTGGCATATTATGACAGCATTCCTTCCTTTGGCGAAGTGATCAATCTGTCTACTATCAGTATTTTAATGATCTATATTCCGGTAGGAATTTCTGAGGCACTCAGCTACACACCGATTCTGGGTTCCTCTACATACTTGACTTTCTTAACCGGTAATATTATGAACTTAAAACTTCCTGTTGCAGTAAATGCCATGAAACTTGCAAAAAAAGAAGCAAACACCCCGGAAGGCGAAGCAATTTCCTGCGTTGCCGTATCCGTATCCTCCATTATGACCGTTATTATCCTTGCACTGGCAGCACTCCTTAGTACCTGGATCAGCCCTATCTTTGAACTTCCGGCTGTAAAGACTGCCTCCAACTACCTGATTCCTGCATTGTTCGGTTCACTTACCTTAGGTCTGTTCTCAAGCACCAAATCCGGCAAAAAGGTTGTGAAAAACGGTATCGCAGGTGTTATCCCGGTACTTATCATCGTAGCTGTATTAGCACTTTTTGTACGTATCACAAGCGGCGGATCTTTATTCGGAATGGTTGGATTCTTAATTTTATTCATGCTTCCGGTTGCCATTATTTCTTCCCGCATCATGTGGAAGAAAGGTGTCATCAAAGTCGTTGACAATGATGAATCCGCTTCGGAAAAAACCGAGTAGTTTTATCGGAGGAACTTGCCATGAAATACATTGAGTTAAACAGCGATGACATTTTTCTTAATCTTGCCACGGAAGAATATGTTTTTCATCATTTTACGGATGATTCCTATCTCCTGCTTTATAAAAATGATAATGCCATCGTTCTTGGCAAATATCAAAATATCTATCAGGAAATCAATGTCCCTGCCGCAGAAATTTCCGGCATTAAAGTTGCCAGACGTATTACCGGCGGCGGTACGGTTTTTCACGATAGCGGCAATCTGAATTATTCTTTTATCGCCGAAAATGAAAAAGCCAGGCCTCTTTGTTATGACGATTTCCTCTTCCCGGTCATCGATGCCCTGCGCGCTATGGGCATTGATGCACAAAAGCGGAATGCCTGTGACATTGCCATCGGAGATTTAAAAATCTCCGGCAATGCCCAGTCTGTCCGCGGCAACCGGGTTTTGCACCACGGCACATTGTTGTTTGATGCTGACATGGAAAAACTCCATCGTCTGTTAAAGGTTACAGATGCCGTCATAGAATCCAAGGCAGTTGCCTCGGTCCCCTCTCCGGTAACAAACATCCGGAAACATTTAAAAGACACTTCTATGACGATGACAGATTTTCAATCGGCTCTGCTTTCCCATATCTTTCCGTCAGGTATTTCTTACCGGAAACTGACCGAAGAAGATATGCAGCAAATTCGCCATTTACGGGATGAAAAATATCATACCTGGGAATGGAACTGGGGAAAATCCCCACGTTTCACCATACACAGAGATAATATGGAGCTCTCCATAGAACACGGTATCATCACCCACTGCCATGTCCCTGCAATATCTTCCGAGGCTACCGATGCCCTGTTGGGACAGCGCTACGGATACCAAAATCTGCTTCGTATTTTATCGCCTATTTACGGCAAAGATACGGAAACTATTGTAAATCAATTATTTTAAGAAAGGATGACGCATTATGAAACAGGTTATCACCATGCCAAAACTGTCTGCTGATATGAAAAAGGGTGTGTTGGCAGCATGGGCAAAACAAAAGGGCGACACGGTAAAAAAAGGAGATGTTCTCTATGAAGTTGAGGCCGCCAAAGTAGTCAGTGAAGTAGAAGCTACCGTAGACGGTGTTCTGACGGAGGTTTATTTTGAAGAAGGCGATGAAGTAGATGTAGACACACCAGTTGCTCTCATCTGCTCTGAGCAATAAGGAGATGGTTTTATGCAGGAACGAATGCCGGAATGGTTTAAAGTAAAATATAATGAGGAGGCTGTAAACGAAGTCAGCAGACTCATGGCAAAATTAAAATTAAATACGGTCTGCAAGGAGGCAAACTGCCCAAATCTTGGGGAATGTTTCCAAAAACACACCGCCACCTTTATGATCTTAGGCAGCCAGTGTACCAGAAACTGCCGTTTCTGCAATGTAGTACATGGGACGCCGGAACCCGTTGATACCGAAGAACCCATGCATGTTGCAGAGGCGGTAAGAGATTTAAAGCTGCGCCATGTCGTTATTACCCAGGTCACCCGTGATGATTTGCCAGACGGCGGTGCCAGTCAATTTGCAAAAACGGTTTCCTCCATCCGTTCACTCTGCCCGGATGTTACAATCGAGGTCTTAATCAGCGATATGAAGGGCGACAAAAATTCTTTGGATACTGTAATCGCAGCTCATCCTGAGGTTATAAATCACAACATAGAAACCGTTGCTCCCCTTTATCCCGATGTACGCCCGGAGGCAAGTTATGAGAGAAGTCTTTCTGTTCTTCGTTATGTGAAAGAAAAAGACAGTTCCATCCTTACCAAGACCGGCATCATGCTTGGGCTGGGTGAAACCAAAGAACAGGTACTACAGACTATGGATGATGTCCTGACAACCGGCTGCGATATCTTTACCATCGGACAATATCTGCGTCCTTCACCTGCCCATGTGGAAATGAAAGAATATATTTCCCCGGAAATTTTTGCAGAATATAAAGAAATCGGTCTGCAAAAAGGATTCCGCTATGTTGCCAGTTCCCCATTAGTTCGCAGTTCTTATCGCGCTGCGGAAGCATTACAGTCAGGAGATACTTTATGATCTATATTGAAACCGGTTCTACCGATCCTTATTTTAACTTTGGTCTGGAATACTATCTGATCACAGAAAAAATGTTTGACGAGCCTGTCTTTTTGTTCTGGCAGACTGCACCTACCCTGATGGTCGGAAAATTTCAAAATACCCTGGAAGAAATCAATGTTGCTTATGCAAAAGAACACCAGATTCATCTTGTCAGACGCATGTCGGGCGGAGGTACAATCTATACCGATATGGGGGGTTTTCAGTTTACCTTTATCATTCCCGGCAAAACAGAAGAAATCAGTTTCAGTGAATATATCCGTCCCGTCATCCAGGCCCTGCACGATATGGGAATTGCCGGGGCGGGCTTCAATGGACGAAACGATCTGGTCATTGACGGCAAAAAATTTTCCGGCAATGCACAATACCTCTATAACGGTTTTACCCTGCATCACGGCTCCCTGCTTTTTGACACAAATATTGAACAAATGGTCAAAAGCACCACGGTAGACCCCTACAAAATAATTTCCAAGGGCATAAAAAGTGTCCGGGAACGTGTGACCAATATCTCTGAACATTTAAAAGCCCCCATGGACAGCCAGGAGTTTAAAATGCGCATGGTAACAAGCATTATGGGCGGCAGTGGTTACAAAACCTATGAACTGACAGAAACAGACCGTAAGCGAATCTCTGAACTTGGCGACTTAAAATTCAACAACTGGGACTGCATTTACGGCAGAAATCCAAAATGCAACCTTACAAAGACGGGTCGTTTTACAGGCGGAAAAATGGAAGTCTCACTGGAAGTTTCCCATGGCACAATAAGAGACTGCACTATCTACGGTGATTTCTTCGGTTCTTTAGATATGGACGCCCTCTGTCAGGCTTTAATCGGCGTAAAATACGAGGAATCGGCCATCGCCTCCGCTATCGCTCCCTTTGATATTGAACATGGTCTCTATCAGATTACCCGCTCGGAATTACTTTCCTGCATTGCCCCTTAAACAGATAACTCTTTGTAAGCATTGATTGTAGAACCCCCTTTTGGATGGTATAATACTATTACAATAAGTTCGCAACAAAACGAGGGGGATTTTTATGATTATCAAAAATGGTCTGGTGTTTACTCCGCAGGGATTTGAAAAGAGGGATATTCAAATTGATGCTTCCCACCGAATCGCTGCACAGATTTCGCCTTCTGATACGGATATTTTTGACGCCGTGGGATGTTATGTCGTTCCAGGTTTTATCGACATCCATACCCACGGTGCCGTAGGCGCTGATTTCTGCGACGCCGACCCTGAGGGGCTTTCACGAATTGCTGCTTATTTTAAATCCTGTGGCATCACTTCTTTTTGTCCGACATCTATGACACTTCCCGAAGAACGATTGAAAAAAATATTTGCATCCGCTTCCCGGATGATAGAAGCCCAGTCAAATAAAGATGTCAAGACTCAGGCAAAAGTCGTTGGCATCAACATGGAAGGGCCTTTTATTGCTACCTCCAAAAAAGGAGCACAGAAAGCGGATTATATCAGAAATCCTGACAGTGCCATGTTTTTCAGACTTTTTCATGGCTGTCAGGATCAGATTAAATTTGTCACACTGGCTCCGGAACTTCCAGGATCCCTGGAATTTATCGATGCGGTAAAAAACTTTGTCTCCGTCTCGCTTGGGCACTCTGCTTGCAACTACGATACGGCAAAAGATGCCTTTTCACATGGTGCGAATCATGCCACCCATCTGTTTAATGCCATGGAGCCGCTTTTTCACCGGAATCCCGGCATTCCAGGTGCTGCCGCCGATGCCTGTGCTGCTTCCTCTGATAATTTTATCGAACTCATCTGCGATGGCATCCACATCCATCCTTCCATGGTTCGCAATGCTTTCCGGCTTTTCGGGGAAGACCATGTCATTTTAATCAGCGATTCCATGCGCGCCTGTGGCATGGAAGACGGCACCTATGAGCTGGGTGGACAGGACGTCCATAAACACGGTTTTCATGCCACCCTCGCCGACGGCACACTGGCAGGCTCCGTCACAAACCTGTTTGTATGCTTTAAAAACGCTGTTTCTTTCGGTGTTCCGCTTCATGCCGCTCTAAAAGCTGTCACCATAAATCCGGCAAAAAGCCTCCATATGGAAAACGAAATCGGACAGCTCTCACCCGGAATGGCAGGAGATGTGCTTGTATTGTCCAGAGATTTAGAACTGTTAAAACTGTTTTAATTTTCCTTACCGATTCATTTCCCGTGCCTTACGCTGTTCAAAGAAATCATCAATCGCCTTTACAATCTGCGACGGCTCCTGAGACTTTAACAGATAGCCTTCCGGTTTTAACGCTGTGACTTTCATTACTGTCTCCCGGTCATTTTTTCCTGTAAGGAAAATGACCGGGACGCTGGAAAACTCAGAATCTGACCGGATCATTTCCAACACCTGCTTTCCATCGCAAACCGGCATTTCATAATCCAGCAATACCAGATCCGGATGCTTCATCGCCAGATATTTGATTGCTGTTGTTCCGGAATTTGCAAGGATGACCTGATATTTGTCTTCTAGCCACTCCTTTACATTTCGAAGCATCGCACCGGAATCATCTACAACAAGAATTTTCTTTTTTAGTTGACTTTGATCCTGCTCCAGGTACTCATGTATCTCCTCTGCTGCTTCTTTCACATTGATTGGACGAAAAAAACGCTTCTTGATAAACTGTGATGGGATTACTGTCTCCACTGCTTCTATCTGATCCCTTCCGCCCATTACCATGACAGGAATATCCTCCTCAATCACTCTGTCTTTCAAATATACAAGCAGATTCATTTCGGACACCAGATTCTCATCTGCACAAAGCAGAAATGCCTGTGGTGCTTCGCCCGTTTTTTCCACATCGGCAATATTACACCCCACCTGTAATATCGAATGCTCATGCTCCGCTAACTGTTGCACCAGCGAAGTAATAATAAAACTCGCTGTTTCTGATTTCATGTGACATATGGGAAAGAAATATGGATTTTGCCGCATTCGCTTCTTCTGCTTTTCTTTTCTGCTCCCGAATCTGCCGAATCAAAAAAATGTCTGGATTTTCTATCGTCAAAAAAAGGACAAATTGACTAACATAATACTCATTCCACTGCTAAGCGCCAACGGAAACAGTGCCTGGAAAATTACCCCTACACATTCCACAGTCAAACCCATAGTTACCGCTACGCGCTTTTTTTTATGTACCTGTGACCAATGTCTGCACAAAATCACGATATTCGAAATCAGGTAACCGCAGATAAAGAGAAATGTTGCAAACACTGCCGGCCCATAAGAATAATTTCCATCCTTTGTCTGCACATAATTAATTGGTAAAAATGTAAGAAAAATCAGTCCCACAACCAATATCGGAATACACAGCTTTGAACCCACAATACGCTGCTTCGCTTCCTCCTCGACCAGGAGCACCATATAGCGGTAAGTAAAATAAACTTCGACCAGCACGGTTGCATAAAACAATCGGTGCAATGTATCATTAACCGGAATCGGTACTATCTCCAAATCATTCACCGTATAAACCGTTACCCCATCAAGCAAAAGATTGACGATTGATAAAATAAGCATTTCTGAAAAGCATGTATCCAATTTCGTACACTCTCGTTTTGCCGAAAAATACATATAAGCCAGAATCAACAAGACCAAAAGGCTTGCTACCTCCATTCGTATCATAAACTTCTCCTCCCAATCATCATGTAACACCGATTTTTCTTTTGTCTTTCTGTCTAAATTATACAAAAATTTTGCTCACAATTCAATACAACTTGCCGCCGTTTTTCGACAACTTACTCTTTTCTTTTTTCCTGTAAATGTATAATGAGAAAAAGGCACTCTCACATGATGATGTGAGAATGCCTTCTTTTTACTGCTCCATCTGTCTTCCCAAAAATGCTGCCGCTGTCATTGCCAGCTTCTGCTCTGTTTCTCCAAATCTCCTTTTTTCATCCCTGCCATATAAAATTACTGCTCCAATCGCATCTCCTTCGCAGAGAATCGTGCTTATCACTTCACTGCTGTGTATTCCAGGGTCATCTAACGTAATTTTGATGAATGAATTATCCTGGGATGAGGCAAGCAGATGTTCCCTGTCTTCAATCAGCCTCTCCAACTGCTTGCTGATGGGTTTTCCGTCAAATTCCTTTTTTCCGTTTCCCGCTGCAGCCACCACATGATCTCTATCCGTAATACACACAAGCTGACCGCTGGTCTGCGCCAGTGCTTCCGCATACTGGCCTGCATACTGACTAAGTTCACCAATCAGGGAATATTTCTTTAATATGATTTCTCCCTCACGGTCTGTAAATATCTCAAGCGGGTCTCCCTCACGAATCCGCAGTGTCCTTCTAATCTCCTTCGGAATTACGACCCTTCCCAAATCATCTATTCTTCTAACAATTCCTGTTGCCTTCATAAAGCAAAACCTCCATTTACGCTAATAGTATTTTCTGTCTTTGATACTATTATTTGTAAAAAGAGATTTGTTATACCTGCTTTCTTAATTTTATTCGCTGTCCCGTTTCCTCAAATTATAAAACGTAAACATTGCCGTATTTAAAAGCATTCCCTGATCATCGGCAATCCGTGCCTCTACCACAGAAATATTTTTTCCCGGCTTTAACACCCTGCTCTCACAAAGAATATATTCCGTATTTCTCCCGGCTTTTAGGTATTGAATATTACCGTCCACCGTAGTCACATAATAACCATAAGTAGATGCTGCTATTCCGCAAAGCGTATCGGCGGCAGCATAAAGCGCCCCTCCGTGAAAATCTCCATAAATATTTGTCAGTTCCTTACGAAACGGTATTTTTGCCTTCACAAAACCCTTTGACACCTCCATCAATTCTATCTGGAGACTTTTCATAAAAGGATTTTCCTCCAATATTTTCTGGCATTCTTCCTTTTGCATATCATATCTTCCTTTCCAATGTATCCAGTATCCTGCAAAAAATCTGCTCTGTCAATAGCAAAAATAATGACAGCATATCTTTTTATCCACATTCGATGTCAGCGCAAATGTAGAAAAATACATCGTGTCATTCCTCAAAATATTTGTTTGTCCGTACAGTACATGATAAATCGACTGATATTCCTTTTGTGTTGGCCTTGCCGTATCCCGAAGTTTCCAAGAGCAGAACTGCACCGGATGGTCTTCGCTCAAAACATCATAAAGTGTATCCGGATAATCTGGAGATCTCATGCGATTAAACACCACCTCCACGACAGCCTCCTGCCCTTCTTCCGGTTCTCCACAGGCCTCCACCCAAACAATTTGTGCTAATAGGTCTATCTCGTCACGGGTAAGATAAATATTCCATCGGTTTTTATATAAATTCAATTCATTTGTGACAACCGGCGCCGTCTTTGCCTCTTCCCTTACTGTTTCCTGTTCCATAGCCTTTTCCGGTGCAGATGCCGTTTTATTCTCATTTTCTGAAACGAAAGATGCCGTCTCCACGGTCAAATCTTCCTGTATATCTTCCTGTTCTGCTTTCCCCTCCTGTGCTTTTATTTCATGTTCATTTGATTCTGGCGTAAATGATTTTTGACTTCTGTTGGATGCACAAAAAAAACTGCCGCAAATACAACATATCAGCAAGGCACCCAAGATTCTTTTTCTCATTTTTTCCCTTTCCTTAAGAACAATTTATAAAATCCTGTTGATTGCATATCCTAATCATGTCCATTTTTTTTAATATCTATTCACTTGTTTTTTCCGGAACATTTTTTTGAATGCCGCCTTCGGCTGACATCTAATATACATTATATGAACGCCAACAGAGTTTTATGACAGAAAAGAAGCGGCAAAATCCTTTGCCGCCTCTTTCCTGTTTCAGTATTGTTTTACAATTTAAATTTCTGTGTATTGTCTACCAGAATCTGTACATCATCTAACAGTCCATGCACAATTTCGGATGAGTTTCTCACCACATCGTCCAGTTCCGTCGACATTGCGGAAGTCTCCTCGGTAGATGCCGCATTGTCGGTTGCCAGATGATTTAACGTCTCAATTCCCTGCATTACTTTGTCGCACTGTGTATTGATTTCTCCGATGCGAGCCGTGATGGTCTCTATAGCGTCTACACAGGAATTTAATGCATCCTTCAGACCGTGGAACATCTCCTTTGTACTCTCTAATGTATTGACCTGAAGCTCTGCCGCCTCATTCATTGTCCGCATAATTTCTACTGATTTTTCAGAATTTTCTGTCAGTTCCTTGATAATCTCATTGATCTCAGTTGCCGTATCCGAAGACTGTGTTGCCAGATTTCCGATTTCTTCTGCAACAACTGCAAAACCTTTTCCTGCCTCTCCAGCCCGCGCTGCTTCGATAGAAGCGTTTAAAGACAACAGATTAGTCTGGGAAGAAATCTCCGTAATCAACGTAGCCGCCTGACTAATCTTCATAACAGACTCATTTGTATTTTCCGTCTGAGCATACATGGAATCAATATCCGTTTTGGTCTTTGTATTCACATCAATCAACTTCTGCAGGGCATCCATAGACTTATCTGAATAGTCCTGCATGGTTCTTGCGTTTTCATCCAGAGAACCTACCTCCTGCGAGGTATTTGCGATTCCCTCTGCAATATCCTCAATATTCAAAGAAGCTTCATTGGTAGACTGCGCCTGGGTTGTTGTATTTTCAGCGATTTCACCAACTGCAGTAGAAACACTTTGTATGGATTCCTCCATTGAGGAGAAATTCTTTGTAAAGTTCTGAATGACTCCGGCAAGATTTTCCGAGGTAACACTGATATTGGAAATCAGCTCCACCATATTTTTCTGTGCTACATCCAAAGCCTCTGCCGTCCTGCCGAGCTCGGTCGCATCTCTGACATCAATTCCCGTTGTCAGATCACCATCAGAAAGCCGCGTCGCAAGTCCCTGGATTTCAACCAAAGGATGACAGATTTTATTCCCGTAAATTCTGGAAACAAACATTGCAATCAGTGCCATAATAATTGCCGCCACAACAATTACAATACACAGCGTGACAAACTGATTATTGATACTGTTCTCCACTGCACCCATCTCTGCCTGCATATCATCAACATAGTTTCCTGTCGAAACAACCCATCCCCATGGCTCAAAAATCTGGGAATAAGCAACCTTTGGTGCAACTGTCACACCGTCAGCCTTAGTAAAATAAAATTCATTGTAGCCGCCACCTTCTGCGCTCTCTGCCACTTTCATAATTTCCTGAATAATCATAACCCCATTCTGGTCTTCCAGCTCATAGCGGTTATCTCCTTCCTGATCTGGCAGAATCGGGTGCATGATTAACGTATAATCTGTATCATCAATCCAGAAATAACCATCTCCCTCATCTCCGTAACGCATGGCACGCACAATCTCTGCTGCTTCTTCCTTCGCCTCATCCTCTGTCATATCCCCGGCTTCATATTTATCATATTCCGCCTGTAAAACAGTAATTACGGACTGAACCTGCGATTTGATTTCCTGATTATAGCCTTCGTTCATCGCATTCTCATAATCAGTGACCGCCAGTGTCGTAGCAGAACGAATACTGATTATGGCTACCACGCCTATTACCAGGCATGCCACCAATACATTGCCAATGCAAAGTGCCATCAGTGATGTTTTCACGCTTTTTGTTTTCTTTTTCATGACTCTTTCCTTCTTCCTTCGTACTGTCTAACTAATGTTGTTTTCAGTCTGTGAATTTATAACTCCCTTTTTTAACATTACTATTATACTATATGTACAATTTTTTTTGCAACTTCTGTGTTTTTTTGTATCTTTTAACTGTTTTTTTCTACACATATGCATGATCCACAGTAACTACCGCATATACATTTTCAAAATTCTTCTGCATCAGTTCATCAATCCATTTTTTTACTTCTTCTTCTCCCACTTTATAATCTGCCGGAAGTACAATATCGAAAATCACATTGGTATGTGTCGGGCCTTTCACCATGCGAAAATCATGGATACTAAGGCGCTCATCCTTTTCCTTTATTTTTTCCAGCACCTTACGTTTCATTATTTCGACTTCCTCATCATTGACATGAATCGGATCCATATGAATGACTGCTTCACATTCCAGCTTTTCTTTTAATTCCCGCTCAATGGTATCTATCATATCATGCAGTTCAAAAACATCCCCATCTCCCGGCACTTCCGCATGCAGAGAAATCATGCATCTTCCCGGCCCATAATCGTGTACGATAAGGTCATGCATGCCTGTTACATTTTCGTGAGACATCACGATATGTTCGATTTCTTCCACGAACTCTGCCTCAGGCGCCTTGCCAAGCAGGGGGCTTAATGTTTCCTTTGCTGCCTCATACCCCGCTCGCAGGATAAAAATTGCTACGAACAGACCGCAGATTCCATCCACGTTCCATCCAGTAAACTTTGTGATGAACATGGAAATGAGAACAACCGTTGTTGCCACTGCATCACTTAAGCTGTCCGCTGCCGTTGCTTTCATTGCCGCAGAATTGATTTTTTCCCCAATCTTCTTATTATAAGAAGACATATAGAGCTTTACCACTATGGCAGCAATCAGAATGACAAAGGAAATCAAACTGGTATCCACCGGCTCCGGATGCAGAATTTTTTGTACAGAAGTCCGAAACAATTCTACCCCCATGATAAGAATCATTGAAGACACTGCAAGACCGGAGAGATATTCCACCCGTCCATGTCCAAATGGATGCTCTAAATCTGCCTTTTTGCCCGCCATCTGAAAACCGAGCAGTGTAATGAGCGATGAACCGGCGTCCGACAGGTTATTAAAGGAATCCGCCATAATTGCCACCGATTTGCTGAGCGCGCCTGCCAGATATTTTCCGGCAAACAGGATTACATTCAAGACGATTCCAAGGATACAGCTTATTCTGCCATATCCCTGCCGCACTTTTGCATTCTTTACATCTGACGTATCTTTTAGAAATATTTTTGCAAGTAATTCAACCATATTTTTCCCCTCTCCTCTATGTTTAACACTTATTTTATTCCCATATGATGGAAAATACAATCCTTTTCCCTCATTTTTCCCGTCCCTGCTGCATATCATAAGAGCAAAGAGTTTCATTTTGCTGTCTGTGGCGCTTCAGCCAGCTTTTACAAGCTCCCTTCACGCAGGCGGAAATACCAAATGTACCTGCACATATGGCTGCCCCGAAGAACACTTCCACATCGGCCCCCTCCCTTCTTTTCGGCTCCAGCCTTTCTTAATCCTGCTACCAGCATATGAACCTTAAAGGCATTTGTTGCATTTCTTAATTTTTCCTTTATTCCAACAAATACCTGCTTTTTTCACTACCTTTTTTCTGGTATTTGTGCTATCTTAAGTAATATCTTAAAGCTATTGCGCAGAAAGGATTTATTATGGCAAAAAAGAGAAAGAGACGACAAAGTTCTTCTATTTCAAAAGGTCTTATCCTTGGCTTTGGCATTCCACTTTTGCTTCTCCTCATTTTATACATTGTCTTTATCTTTTATTTTCGCACGCACTTTTTCCTGCGCACGGAAATCAACCACCTCTCTGTAGGCGGTATGACACTGGAAGAAGCAAAAGAAAAACTAAAGGAGGAATGTGCTTCCTATCTTTTAACAATTTATGACAGGGACGGTAACAAGTATCATATCAATGCTTCCGACATTTCCTATACCTATGTTCCAGGAAAAGAAGAAGAAAAGCTCTTGAACAGCCAGAAGGCCTGGCAGTGGCCTAAATGCCTGTTTTCCGATTCCGCCCTCACCTTAAAGACTACGGTCACTTACGACGAGGAACTCTTATCCGACGCTGTTTTGGCACTTCCATGCTTTCTACCGGAAAATATTACAGAACCCGCCGATGCCTACATCGAAAAAAACGATGACGGCTATTCTCTCGTCCCGGAAACGCCTGGGACCCACCTGCTGCCGGAACAGGTACAAAAAAAAGCAGCATTGGCTGTTGCGGACGGTGAAGATACCCTCACGCTGACGGATGAAGACTATCTGGCCCCCTCCGTAACCTGCGAGGCTCCTGTGCTGACTGCCTGCATGGATACAATAGATACCTTGCTCTCAACTACAATTACCTACGACATTGCCGATGAGGAAGAAATTTTGGATAAGGAAACGGTCGCAAACTGGATCATTCTCGGAGAAGACTACAGCGTATCCTTAAACCAGACAAAACTCTCAGCCTACGTCCAGTCGCTTGCCAGCAAATACAACACCTATGCGGACCCGCGCAATTTTATTACCTCTAAAGGTGACACGGTACTAGTGGGCGGCGGCGACTACGGCTGGATTATTGATAAGGAAAAAGAAGCGGAACAAATTTCCACGGATTTATCCACCGGAAAAGCCATCACCAGGGAACCAATCTACCAGCAGCGTGCCATTTCCAGAGAATCTGATGACATCGGAAACAGCTATGTGGAAATCGACTACACCAACCAGCATCTCTGGTATTATAAAGACGGTTCCCTTGTGACAGAATCCGATATTGTATCCGGAAAGCTTGCAAACGGAAACGGCTCCCCGGACGGCGTTTTTAAAATTGTATACAAGCAGAGTCCTGCCGTTTTAAAGGGTGAGGATTATGAATCAAATGTAACCTATTTTATGCCGTTTGCGTATAACGTTGGAATCCATGACGCAGACTGGAGAAGTTCCTTTGGCAGAAACATCTATCTCAATTCCGGTTCTCATGGTTGCGTTAATGTTCCACTGGAATGCGCCACCGCCATTTATCAGAATATTGAAGTCGGTACGCCGGTGGTCGCCTACTACAGGGAGCCGGTCACTTTGACCTCAAATTCTGCAAAAATTTCAAACGCTTACTCCTATGTTGACCCGGAAGAAAAGAAAGCAACAGGCACGGACACACCGTAGCCTGCTGCTTTTTTATATGATACCTCCTGTTATTACTCACCTTCTAATACCTTTTCGAGCAACTCCTTAATCTCATCTACTGCCAGTTCATCCATTTTTTCACTAATTTCTTCAAATACCTTCTGATATTTTTCTGGTAACCGGCACTTCTTTATTTCATCTAGAATTTCAAACACTTTAGGAAATTCAAAATTGTCCACACACTGCTCAATATTTCGCAAGATTGGAAGAATCATTTTCTCCTCCAACACATCTTCTTCCGCCGGTGTTTCCTCTAACATCTCATAGTTTTGCAACACCTCCTTGATTTCCTGGAGCAATGTCTTGTACTGTTGGATAAATGGTTCCATATACTTATCAATATAGGCATAGTCCCCTCTCTTCCCCGCCATCTCCTGCGCTTTTGCCAGTTCTGAAATACCAACTGCCCCCATATTCATAGCTGTACTTTTCATGGAATGTACTTTAATCGTGTAATTCTCGTAATCCTGCTGCTTTTGCAGATTCCGAAGTTCCTCAAGCTGCTTTCCCCCGTAATCCCAAGCAATTTTTAGCACCTTAAGATAATCCGAACATTCCCCTCCACAGTTTTCTACTCCCTTTTTCACATCTACTTCTGGCAGTGCTTCTTCCAAATAGATTATCTCTTTTTCTTCTGCTTTGCCGCCGGCCTTCTGCTTTTCCTCCGGTAACTGCAGTGTTATTTTATCCTTTGGCAAAAATTTCACAAACAGTCGTTCCATCTGTTTTAAATTAATCGGTTTTCCAAGATATTCATCAAATCCCTGATCCATCAGCCCTTTCCGAACTCCACTGATAGCATCGGCTGTAAGCACGATTATTTTGCTCTCTCCGCCTTTGGCATAATAAGGGCTTAGCGCACGTATCTGATTCATCGCCTCTACACCATTCATTTCCGGCATCATCTGATCCATAAAAACAAACTGATACTGCCTGGTTCTACACAGTTCTACAGCTTCCTGTCCGCTGGACGCAGTATCCACAATCAATCCGTAAGACTTCATAATGCAGTATGCGACTCTTAGGTTTACGAAATTATCATCCACCACCAGAACCTGTACACCTGATATCTGCATACTCCCGAGTGTACTTCCGTTCTGTCTTTCTTCTTCGTGGGAATAGGCTCCGTCCATTGGCGATGCATCTACAATTTCCTGTTTTAGAACAACAGTAAATACCGATCCTTTTCCGTACACGCTGGACACCTTGATCTCGCCGCCCATCAGGTTTACATAACCATTTGAAATAGCAAGTCCCAGACCGGAACCCTCCACTCCGTAATGTACCTTTCTGTCCAACTGCTCAAAACTTTTGAAAAGGTGTTCCTGATCTTCCGGCCGTATTCCACTTCCGGTATCAGAAACCTTAAACTCCAGCTTTGCCATTTTATCCGTCTTTTCCAGTACTGATACATCAAAGGAAATACTTCCCTCTTTCGTGTATTTTACTGCATTATTTAAAATATTAATTAATATTCCGCGAATCCTTATTTTATCTCCATATAAGCGGTTCGGAATTTCAGGATCAACCTCCATGTGAAAATCCAGCCCCTTTGCCTGCGCCTGCGAGGCAATGATTAGCGAAACATCCTTTAAAAGTGCCGCCATATAGTATTTTTCCGGAATCAGCTCCATTTTCCCGGATTCAATTTTTGAAATATCTAAAATATCATTGATGATTGCCAAAAGGTTATGGGAAGACCATTTAATGTCTTCCACATGCTCCCGTACTTCATCACTGATATCCATCTTCAGTACCAGCTCTGAAAAACCGATAATCGCATTCATTGGTGTACGGATTTCATGAGACATATTGGCAAGGAAGGTACTTTTTGCCTGATTTGCATACTCGGCCTCCTTTTTTGCCTCCTCCAGACGCTGCATTGCCCTCATACGCTCGGACAAATCTGTCACAATAATGATATAACCTGTATTATCTCCATAATCATCATAAATCTTATTGATTGCGAGACTGCAGTACAACTGATTATGACAGCATACCGCATCTACATCCTTACGCTTGTTTTCAAAAGAAAACACCTCCTCTTTCCGTATATGGAACAACTGGCTGATCTCTATATCCTCCACTTTTCCTTCTTGTATTCCAAAAAAAGAGAAAGCCGCATCATTCAAAATCCTGAGTTTATAGTCCGCATTATATACCAAAACCGGCATTGCCAGTGAATAATAAATAAATTCCGACATATTGGCAATATTCATTCGGAAGCGATTGATAAAGCTAATCGCATGATATAAAAAAATGAGAGCTACAAACTGTCCTATAGTACTTCCCGGAATTGCCGGTTTCCCGAACAGAGGAAATACCGTATCCAATAGCGAGCCCGACATAATAATAATCTCAGCCACAAGCAATTTCTTGCCCAGTTCCTTTAAACGTCTCTCCTTTCCGTGTCTTATCATCTGACAGATAACCCATAACAAATTTAGTCCGATTATTACCGTATACAGCGTATAAACGTTATTCCAGAATCCAGGTGTAAAGGAATAAGTCATTCCAATACTGGTAAGCTTATATTCTGCCTGTTCCTTCTGTATGACAAAAAAATAAATGATAACTCCTGAAAACGAAAAAATTTCCATTCCCCTTAAAATTGGCTTCTTTACTCCCGAAAGCTGACATACCAGCATCTGTACCACAATCAGATAGGAAAAGGTGCCAATCATCCCAATTGCTCTCCAGAAATATGCCTTGCTTGGATCAGTCTGGACAATTACCCCGAAAAAACCCATACCCCAGATTGCACTGGAAAGACACAAAATAGCAAACAGACGGTTTTCTAAATATTTTAAATCTCTTGTACGAAATGTCCGCAGGGAAAGATAACATGCCATTATAAAACACGCAAACAACGTCTGTGAAAACACGAATTTCATAATAACCCCTCCCCCTGCGGATACAATACCTGTTCAATATTTTTTTGTAAATCTTCCTTGCTGACCGGTTTTGCAAGGCATGCCGCCGGTTTGCACGGAATACACTTTTTTAGTACCTCTGTATTTATGACACCGGACAAAATAATCACAGGAATCTGTGCCCGCTCCGGGTCTCGCTGTATCATATTCATTACATTTGCCCCATTATAAAGCGGCATCTGATAATCCAATAAAATCAGATCCGGCGTATGCTTGAGCAGATAATCCAAAGCCAGCTTTGCCGAGTTTATCATAATAACATTGTAATCATCATGCAGATAGCTGTTAATCAGCTTCAAATATGCCATATCATCATCAATCGCCAATATGGTTTTTTGCTGCTCTTTTTTTGCCTTCTTCTCGTATACCTCCATCACTTTCCGACGCAGCGTCTCCTTATTTACAGGCTTCACCAGATAACCGTCCACTCCCATGCAGACGGAATTCATCACCGTATATCTGTCCTTGTTTCCTGTCACCAGAACTACCGGAACATTAATACACTCTTTGAGCTTGTGGAAACGTTCCAATGTCTTAAAGCCATCCATTACCGGCATATTAACATCCAAAAGAATCACGTCCATATGCTGCAACTGCACAGCTTCTACTGCCTGTCTTCCACCTGTCGCCGTAAATACCGCCGCCATATCTTCCAAATACAGGCTCATTGTCTCCAGCACCTGCAAATCATCATCTACTATCAGCACATTTGGTCGTACATTTCCCATATTAAGTCCCCTTTTGTCAAACTTCACAAAAACCACTTTTAAAATATACAGAAATTATACCATATGCCATATCATGTTTGCAATATTATACAAAATTCCCCCAGAACAAATTGTTTTTCATATTCCAATCTGTCCTAGGGGAATTCATTTTTATATCGTAGAAGCGATAATCTCCAATTTTCCCTGAAGTTCTACTTTTCCGTAGCCGTTTGGCAGAATAAAGTGATCTCCTTTTTTAATGTGCTGTCCGTTTAAAAGTGCATCGCCCTCCAAAACAGACATAATCAGGAACGGATATTCCTGTTCAAACTCCGTCTTTCCGTCCAGCTCAAGCTTAAACACCTTATAATAGCTGCAGTCATAAAGCTGATACAGCGTATTCTTCGGTACGTTTGCGGCAGATATTACACTGTCCTCTACCGACTTTGCCGGAACATTGATTACATCAATACTCTTTTCAATATGTAGTTCTCTCGGCTTTCCATTAGAAAGTCTGTCGTAATCATAAACGCGATAGGTGATATCACTGTTCTGCTGTGTCTCTAAAATCATAAGACCGCCTTTAATTGCATGAACCGTACCCGGATCAATCTGAATAAAATCACCCTTCTTCACCGGAATCTCACGGATAAATTCACTCCACTTTCCTTCGTGAATCATGTCACCAAGTTCCTCTTTCGTCTTCGCATTGTGTCCGATGACAAGAGATGCGTCTTCCGGACAATCAATGATATACCAGCACTCCGTCTTACCGAAAGAACCGTTTTCGTTCACCTTCGCATATTCATCGTTTGGATGTACCTGAATACTCAAATCATCCTTTGCGTCAATGATTTTAATGAGCAGTGGAAAACGATCGATATCCACATTTCCGAACAGTCCCGGTTCCTCTTTCCACAATTCTGACAGCTTTTTCCCTGCATATTTTCCTTCACGAATCGTATCGTCGCCATTCTGATGCGCTGCAACGCCCCAGCATTCGCCGATATCATCACCTTCTATTTCATAACCGAAATCGGTCCGCAATCTTGTACCACCCCAGATATTATGTGTAAATACTGGGTTCAAAAATAAAATTGGTGTATCCTGTTTGTTCATTCCAAGCTCCCTTCCACCAGATTCAATCACCTTCTGATACCAATAGGCAGAATCCTTTACAATCCTTTTTTGTGTCGTAAAATCCACATAAACTATCCCAAATCTCTCATTATAGCCTTTGTCCCATTCAAAATTGTCCAAAAAAGTCCAGAGGAAATATCCACGCACATCCACGCCTTCATCATTTGCTTTCTGGAGTGCAGAAAGATATTCATCCAGAAACTGAATACGATTCGGATCATGAACTCTCCCGTCGGCTGAAACATTATCATGACAGGACATTCCGTTCTCCGTAATATAGATCGGTAATCCGTAACGCTCATACAGAAATTTCACACCCCAGTAAAAGCCTTCCGGTGTCACCGGCCAATTTGCCGCTGTCTTCGGAAATCCCGGTGCACGCTTTATGAACTCCGGCTCACCATCCGCGCCTGCCCGCACCTGGTAGCCGTTATAAATATTCTGCCCCATGAAATCAATCGGCTGATGAATCAGTTCCATATCCGCTTGTGTAATTTCCGGCAGATACTCCTGATATTTCTTTAGTCCTTCCTCGGGATATTTTCCCAAGAACACCGGATCTGAAAACCATGCCACATTCCAGGTCCAGTTGTCAATCGGATTATAAAAACCAAAATAAACCTTCTTTGCAGCCTCTATATCCTCTGGCTTATCTGATGCCGGATAAGCAACACCACAGGTCGGTGCATAGCCTATTTTTATCGGCTGCACTGCATACTTGCGTAGGTTAATCACTGCCTTGCCATGCGCGCGGAGCACATTGTGTGCAATCTGGAATGTCTCTTTTATTTCCATTTTTTTACCTGGCGCATGCACCCCGGAAAGATGTCCCAACCCCACAAAGCACTGTGGCTCATTTAAGGTAAAATAATACTCACAGAGATCGGAAAAGTTCTCCGCCACAACCTTTGCATATTCGCCAAACCAGTCAATGACCTTTTCATTCAGCCAGCCTCCCTGGTCCTGCAACGCCTGCGGCAATTCCCAGTGATACAATGTGATATACGGAGTGATTCCGTTTTTCTTCATCTCCAGAATCATATCACGATACAATTCAATCGCTTTCCCATTTACTTTTCCGGTTCCTTCCGGCAAAATCCTTGCCCAATTTAAGGAAAACCGATATGCCTTGATGCCTAGCAAACGCATCAGTGCAAAATCTTCTTTATAGCGATGGATGGAATCACAGCTCACATAGGCATTCTGATTTTCAAAAATCCGTCCCTCCTCTGTAAAGGTATCCCAGACGCATTTTCCGCATCCATCCTCCTTATCTCTTCCTTCTATCTGATAGGCGCTGCTTGCCACGCCCCACGCAAAATCCTCTCGAAACATACTGCTCCTCCAAATTTGAGTTTCGCAGCTTTCACACCTTATACTGGCTCAATGCCTCCTGCAGACGGGAAACTTCCTGATTCAGTTCCTCCGCTGCCGCCGCCAGTTTCTGTGCATCAGAAAGCTGACCATTTACGGTTGCTGTTACCTCCTCCGCCGAAGCTGCTGTTTCCTCTGAGACAGCCGCAATACTGCGAATAGAGTCAAATACTTTTTCTTTATCTGTTACCATTTCTTCCATGTTTCCGGTTACTTTAATAAGCACCTGAATCAAATTCGTTACATTTGTATTAATCTCACTGAAAATATCTACTGTACCTTCAATAGACTCCGCCTGTGTCTTTAAAAACTCCTCCGCCCGCTTTGCCGAATCGGACGTCACCTGCGTCTTCTGCTGAATCACACTTACTATCTGGCGGATATGACTACCCGCCTCTGCGGACTGATCCGCAAGTTTTCGTATTTCCTCTGCTACAACGGCAAAGCCTTTGCCTGCTTCACCTGCTCTGGCAGCCTCAATCGATGCATTTAAGGAGAGCAGATTTGTCTGTTCTGCAATCTCACTGATTGTGGCAATAATACTGCCAATGCTCTTGGAATTTTCCTCTACATCTGCAATATTCCGTATCAGGACGTCCGTAATCTCTGCTGCCGCTTTGGATTTGTCACTGAGTTCATACACCATGACTTTTCCGTTTTCAATCGCTGTCATCGCCTGCTTGGAATTTTCCTGCATTGCTCCGGTTCCTTCATATACCTGATTCAGCTTATCCGAAAATTTCGTCATTTCCTGCAAACCGACATCTGTATCTTCCGCCTGCTTTGCAACACCCTGTGCCACTTCTTCCATCGCCGTATTGATTCCAATCATGGAATCTGCCATGGTGCTCGCTGTGGAAGCAACGCCGTCGGTGGACTCGTTTACTGCCGTGATAAATTCCACGACATTCTGCATCAGATTCCTGATGTTATGCAGCATGTCTGTCATGCCGCCTGCCAATAATTTAAATTCATCATTACGTTTTGTAACAAACTCTGTAGTAAAGTCCCCTGCCGAGACTTTTTTCATCTGTTTGTTTAATGTTTTTACCTCACTGCTGATGCCCTGTGCCATTACACTTCCGATAAACAATGCAACCAGACACGCAACAATAACGATAATAATCGTAGCATTGCGAATCTGTGATGCTGCAGAAAGAATCGTTGACTTTGGTACAATACTTGCAACTACCATCCCTGTCTTTCCAATCGGAGAAACACAAAGCAGATGGTTCTCGCCCTGGAAGGACACATAGCTGTTTCCTGCCTCTGTCGCAGCTAATGCCACTTCCTCGACCTTGCTTCCATCAAAAATATCTGTTGTGACAAGCGCACCATCCTCCATGGTCAGTGCCCGGTTATCCGGTGTGAATAATGCCACATAAGAGCCCTCACCATTGTCAATATTGGTAAGGACCTCCTCTATTGCCTCTGTTGTAATATCCAGACTGATAAATCCATTTCCCTTTGCAAAGGTACGCATATATGCTACAGCATATCTGTCCTCACTTGAACCGACATTTTCATCCAGATACTTGTGATAGCCGCTCCAGTAACTCTCATTTCCGCTGGTAGATTTGAAACGCGCTCCCTCATCTGTTGCCAGATATTCTTCATACGCCTCTCTGGACGTATTACTGGTAGAAGAAGTAATTCCATTTCCGTTTTCTCCAAAAACCGCATAATTTGAGATATAACTGGAAGTTCCCCTGACTGTAGTCAATACCGACTGGGCAGAACGATAGCACGACTGTGCCTCCGCCGCATCTGCCTTATAAGATTTTGTATAATATGCCTGTATGTACTCATTGCTGGCAAACTCTGCCGCCTTATTCTGCACATTCTCACATAAAAGATTACAGTTTAAGCTCATGGCAGACACAGTATCCATTACAGACTGCTCATACTGCCTTTTGATACTGCTTACCGAAAGATTATAGGATACCGTTCCCAGTATCACGATCAGAATAACCGGAACACAAAACGCAAGAATCAGTTTGTATCCAATCTTGCTGTTTCCCTTCTTATTTTTGGAAACCTTGGTCTTCTTATTCTCATCTTTACTTTTTTCGCCCGGTTTTGCTGTTTTTATTGCATCGAAAGACAATTTCGGCACCTTAATCTTTTTTACTGCTTCATTTATCTTTTTCTTTTCAGTGCTGTTTGTCTTTGCCGTCTTATCTTTCTTCACAATACGTTTCTTCATGGCCTTTTCCTCCCTGTGTGGTCTGCTCACGGACTCATGCATCATCTTCTCCCCTCTGCTCATTCCCCCTTATTTTGATGAACAGATAATTGATGCCAGGTAAAACGGTACTGCTGCATTCCTGCCTTCTTCTGTCAGCCGGATCCTTAATGTGTGCTTTTTTACTTCCCCGTGGCGTAAAATGTTCTCCAGAAAAAGACAGTCACCCCAGGTCTCCTCGAAATTCGCATCCAGTCTTACTGCAGTTTCTTCCTGTCCGTCAATCACCGCTTCTGCAATGGGAGCAGGCTGCTTTACTGACTTTTTATACTGGATTGCAATCTCACTTCCATAGATTTCAAATGTAATGGATGCTCCCGGTTCGGATGCTATCCACCCATACTTGAATACATCTGTGATAGATTCCTGTTTTGTCACATCCTTTTTCCAGTCTCCGACCATCAAAGGAGCACTGTTGTCATTCCGATACCGTCTGGCATGCTCATAGGCATTTGCCGTAAGAGGCTCTTTTTTTTCAAAAGGCATCTCCTCCGCTTTCCCCATCTCCTGATATACTTTTTTCAGAAAATAGATAATTACATCCGCTACCAGTTCATGACCAACATCATTCGGGTGAAGATAATCTGCTGTAATTTCCTCTGCTTCTATCCTTCCCGCCGCCACCTCCGGATAAATGGAACGCTGCATACTGATCTGTGGCAGTTCATAATACCTTGCTACTTTTGCGTGCTGTACTTCGGCATTTCCTCCGTCGTCATAACGCACATTATTTAGAACTATTATAGCAGGTTTTTTATGAAAAGTGTAGATTTTTCGAACTAAACTTTCATAAGTTTCCAGGAAAAACTCACTACTTTTATCATTTACACTAAATTCCACAAAAACAAGATCTGGTTCTTGGCCAAGCAAATCATCCTCAACTCTTGCCGCTGCAAAATGGGAGGTCGTTGCACCAATGCCTGCATTAATATAGGTAATTTCTGATTTAGGAAATTTTTCCTTCCACCATGCATAGACACGATATGCATAACATAGTTTTGGGCTGGACGCCAGACATCCCATGGTAATGGACCCACCGATAAACCCGACGTTTATTTTCTCTCCAGCCTCTGCACGCTTCATCACTTCTTTCAGGCGATAAAGATTTCCCCGATTGGCTATCGCCCGCTCACAATCTATTTGATATTTCATTTTGTAATACCTCCGCAACGCTTTAGAGCCTGCAAAAAGCAGGCTCCAAAAGCAATATATTATTAATTGGTTATGCAGCGGTAAGAGTGTTTTCCACCGCCGCTAATGAAAAGAACTATCAAAATATTAGCGTCTTCCGATTTCTGTATCAGTAGTAGTGGTAACACTATGGTCCTTGATGTAATCAATGATTTCGTCCAGAGTCGTAAATGCCAGACCAACATAACTGTCTGCCGCCCCATAATAAATTGCAATCTTTCCGCTTTCAGAATCGTGTATGGTCGCACATGGGAAGCATACGTTTGGAACAAATCCTCTTTCCTCATACCATTCTTCCGGTGTTAAGAGGAAAGTCTCACATCTGTATTTTACGATGGATGGATTATCAATGTCTAAGATGGCTCCGCCAATGGAATAAACATAACCGTTACAGGTTCCGCTTACGCCATGGTAGAAAAGTAACCAACCTTCTGAAGTCTCAATCGGAGCAGCACCGCCGCCGATTTTTAAGGACTCCCACCATTCATTACCTTTTCCCATCACATGTCTGTGTTTTCCCCAGAACTCCATATCCGGGCTTTCGCTGATGAAAATATCACCAAACGGTGTATGACCACTGTCAGACGGACGGGACAGCATTACAAAGTTACCATTAATTTTTCTCGGGAACAATACCGCATTCCGGTTAAACGGCAAAAACGGATTTTCAATCCTAGTGAAGGTCTTAAAATCTGTTGTCTTTGCCATACCAATAGCTGCACCATAGAAATCCTGACACCAGATAATATAATAAGTATCTTCTACTTTTACCAGACGAGGATCATATGCATAAACCGGCATAAACGGCTTTCCTTCCTCATCTACAAACTGAATCTTATCTTTCTCAAAATCCCAATGAATGGCATCCTTGCTTCTTCCAAGATAAATATAAGGAATACCATTTGTCTGTTCCCCACGGAACACACCGATAAATTCACCACCATAAGGTATAACTGCACTGTTGAAAATACGTGCTACACCTTCCACCGGATTTCTTCCGATAATCGGGTTCTCATTGTAGCGCCATACCGGAGCGTTTTTTAAACCTTCCGGTTTATCCTGCCACGGCACATTTGGTACGGCAGGACTAATCATTTTGTATTTGCTCATAATCTGCTCTCCTTTTTCTCTCTATTTTTGGTTTGCTAAAAATTCCAGGTTCTTTTTTATCAAATCGCATCTCTGTGCAACACACTCTACGGAACGTCCCGGATCGCTCGGTGTATTAAACACATAATCTTTTAACTGATCGATGGTTGTTGTTGCGACATGAAGTCTGGTATCGCTGGCTGCATAGTAGATATATACCTCGCCCTTTTCATTTGCGATGGCACCGTTGGTAAATACCACGTTTGATACATCGCCGACTCTTTCCCACTCTCTCGGAGCAATCAAAAAGCCTGATGGTTCTGCAATAACCTTTCCCGGATCCTCTAAGGAAGTTGCAAATGCGTAAATAACATAGCGAAGCCCTGCTGCTGTATTACGTACACCGTGTGCAATATGAATCCATCCCTTATCTGTTTTGATTGGAGTTGCGCCTGCACCATTCTTTGCCTCGGTAATGGTATGATACTTACGAAGGCTGGTCATACGTTCTTCATCAATTACTGCATGTGTAATGTCATCACACAATCCGAATCCGATTCCTCCGCCGCTTCCTGTATCGATAAAGTCATCCATTGGTCTGGTATAAAATGCATATTTCCCATTTACAAATTCCGGATGCAGGCAGACATTTCTCTGCTGCGGAGAATTTAAAGTAACCAGATTATCCAGTCTCTCCCAATGTTTCAAGTCTTTTGTTCTTACGATTCCGGCTGCCGCAACGGCTGCAGACAAATCATTTACGGTCTTATCCTTGCTTTCAGAACAGAACACACCGTAAATATAGCCATCTTCATGTTTGGTAAGACGCATATCGTATACATTCGTTTCCTCCGGACAGGTATCATCCAAAAGAATTGGGTAATCCCAGAATTTAAATCCATCAATTCCATTGTCGCTTTCCGCTACGCCGAAGAAAGATTTTCTGTCATTTCCCTCAATACGGGCAACCAGATAATATTTTCCGTTTAATTCAATTGCACCCGCATTGAATACGGCATTCACACCGAGGCGTTCCATAAAATAAGGATTTGTCTCCGGATTTAAATCATAACGCCAGGTAAGCGGAATATGTTCTCTTGTAAGAACCGGATATTCGTAGCGGTCATAAACACCGTTATAAAAGTCTGATTTCACATTTTTTCTGGCAATCAGCTCATTATATTTTTTTAATTCTTCTTCATATTTTTTATGCAACATCGATATTTCTCCTTATGACTTCCATACACATTCTTCCATTATGGTACGGACATTTCCATGGTTCAACAATTGGTCTGTTTGGATAAGGCTTTCCGTCTTTGTCTGTCTCCCAGAACCATTCGGAGCCTTTTCGCTTATCAATCATGTAATCCTTGATAAACTGCCATTCTGCTTTTGCTGCATCAAGATAATCCTTTCGCTCCGGATGTCTTGTGTAACCATTCAAAAAGCCAACAACAGCTTCTGCCTGTACCCACCAGATACGATGTTCATTCACGACGCCTTTTTCGCATTCATTCGCCAGAGAACGTCCGTCAAATGCGATTTTATAAATCTGGTTTGTCAAATCGTCAATGATTGGTGCCAGTTTTTTCTGATAGGAATCCTCTCCCAAAACATCCACACCGCGGTTTAACAACCATGCGGTTTCAATGTCATGTCCATAGGAATGTAAATCCAGAATACTGTTATAATTTTTATCAAAGAATACTTCCTGACGATGGAGCGTCGGATTGTAAATCTTATCTGCTATCGTGTCCAAAATCCACTCCAGACGTTTCTTTACATCTGCATCTTTCGACACCCGATAAAGTTCCGTATATGCTTCAAATACATGAAGCAGCGTGTTCATGGTCTTATCTGCAATCACACCATTCTCAGACAGCTTATCATTTTCAATCAGATGAAACTCTTTATCAAAAGCCTCTAAATATCCCACTTCGTCGGTGCATTTTTCCTCAATGATTTGGAATAACTCCTTTGCCATCTGTAAAGCTTCCGCATCACCTGAAGCTTCATAATAGGAAGACAATGCGTAAATGCAAAATGCCTGATTATATGTATGTTTTGTTGTATCTTCCGGTTTTCCATCATAGGTAATGGACCAGTAGATTCCACCGTTTTCCTTATCAAAGCAATAATCTTTCATAAACTGGAATCCGTGTTTTGCCTCATCAAGCAAACTTTCATCTTTTAATAATGTATACGCATTCGCGAAAAACCAGGTAATCCGGCTGTTAAGGATACAACCCTTAACAGCTTTTTTATCCAACTTCAAGTCATAATCAAGCCAGCCATAATAACCGCCATTTTCATTGTCACGCAGATTTTTCCAAAAAGGAATAATTGTATTTAGTAAATGCTCTTTTACTTCTTCGACCATCATCGTTTTTCTCCTATCCTTAGCCCTTAACAGCTCCTGCGGTAATACCACTGTAAATCTGTTTCTGGCATATAATGAACACGATCAGTGCCGGAAGCAGTGAAATGATAACACCTGCACAAATCAGATTGTAACGGTTTCCAAGTGGTCCAGTGAATGTATATAAGGACAATGCAATGGTACGAATATTCTGATCCTGTAAATACAGACTGGCTGAATAGTACTCATTGTATGTATTTACGCCCTTTAAAATAGCGCTGGTAACAATTGCCGGCTGAAGCAGCGGCAGGATAATCTTCCAATAAATCTGGAAATAAGAAGCACCGTCAATGATGGCAGATTCATCCAATGAAACCGGAATATTTTCCATAAACTGGATGAAGATATAAACGGAAATAATATCCGTACCCATCATCATGATAATGTATCCATACAAGTGATTGATAAATCCAAGGTTTCCCATAATCTTATATACTGTTACCTGCATTGCTACTGCCGGAAGCAGAGATGCAAACAAAAACAGGTTACGAATCAGGCCATTACCCGGGAATTTAAAACGGTTAAGTACATAGGCAAGCTGTGTACCAACAAGGATTGCACCAATGAGTACAAAGACCATAACAATTAATGAGTTTAAAAACGCCCGACCCATATGTGCAGTCTCAAATGCTCTTACAAAGTTGTCAAAAGTCCATGATGACGGAAGTGTCATTACGTTTGTTGACTGATATTCCGCATCGCTTTTAAAAGCTGTGATGACACAGGATACTACCGGAAGCACTGCGCAAAATGAGAAGAATATCAGGGAAAAATATTTTACAACTACCCAAATCCAGCCGCCAACGCTTCTGTGTTTGATTTTTATTTTTTTCTTTTCCATCCTGGTTAGCCTCCTTTACGCTTTTACTCTCTTTTTATGTTTGATTTCATCCGTTTCGTTCGCATTGCGGAACAAATACTTCATAATCAACTTCTGGGCAATTGTTGCCGCAAAAATAATAAGAAGCAAAACCACTGCCATCGCAGATGCAAGACCAACCTTCTGGCTGACATGTGCAATCTCGTTCATAATTACGAAATAGGTTCCGGTTCCGTTGGCACCACTGGTGATAACGTATGGTGGTTCGAAAGCACTTAAAGAACCTGTGATAGAAAGAATGACATTTAAGGTTACGATAGTTCTTATACTCGGCAGAATGATATGTATAAACTGCTGAAATCCATTTGCTCCGTCCAGTTCTGCCGCTTCATACATTTCCTTGTCTACAGACATAATTGCTCCGATAAAGAGTACCATGTTCTGTCCGAAATATCTCCATACAGAGGTTGCCACCAGGGATATATTGTTAATCCTCTGATCCTTCAACCAATATGGCAGATTATCCAGTTCAAATCCACACCACTGCAACACGGTATCGAACACATATCCTCTGGTATAGAAGAATTTAAAAATAAATCCGATTGCAATACCGCTGATGAGGTATGGGAAGAACATGAATCCCTTGAACAATCCACTGCACTTTGTCTTAAAGCTTAAGATTGTTGCAAGATACAGTGCAATCGCAAGCTGAAGCAACGCACCTACCATGTAATACAGACTGAGTTTCAACGCCGAGAAACAATCTTTTCGTTTAAATACGTCTATGTAATTCTGCCATCCCACAAACTGCCGTTTCTCTACCGGTGTTGCGTACTTCATTTTGTAAAAACTAAATTTTACCATTTCGCCAAACGGCAGATAGGTAAATACAAACAAAAGCAAAAGTGGTATGGTTATGAATGCAATAATAATAATGGCTTTCTGACCTTCTCTGCTTTTGGCCCATTTAACAAGGTTAAATGGTTTCTTTTCTTTTGCAGCTTTTTCTGCTTTAGCTACCATATGCTTATCCTCCCTATTAATCTAACTCAGAGCTTTAAGCTAACTCTGAATCCGGCTTTTTTACTTAATTTAATTATATATTCTTTACTTTTTTATTCATCACTGATTATTGTTTAAAATCTCTTTTTCTTGCTTGCATCGTGCATTTCCTCTATTTCAACAAATTCGTTTGTTTATTTTTGTGCATTTTTCACATTTTCGCAACCTGTTTTCGCCGTTTTTCTCTTTCAGGAAGAATTATTTTAATTTATTTTTTAACCTAGTTTTTACCCACTTCTTCGATTAAAGTATTAAAAAACACCGTGTGAACAGCCTTTGCCATCCACACGGCACCCTCACTTATCTGTTTTTTTACCAGTTCAATTCTTTTTATTCCGCAATTTCCACACCGCAGTTTTCCTGTGCTAAAGTCCATGCTTCGTTCCAGTCGTTCATAATATCATCAAAACTCTTATCTCCCAACGATGCATGCTCAATCAATTCCTGAAGCTTGGTGTTTCCACTGTTGTTTAAGTTCAATTCAGATTCTGCATTCAAGTCGTTCAGCAAGTCTTCTTCGCCTTCTACTGCTGCTTCATCAGATACATATTCTACACCATCAAATGCAGCATAGACATCCGGCCAGTTCTCATCATCCAAAGCTACCGGCATATTTCCTTCGTTATATGCATAGCCAGATTCTTCTGTCAGCCATTTCACAAAAATCAGGGATGCCTGCTTATTGGTGTTTCCCGCATCTGTATTGATTCCCCAACTGTAATTCGCTCCGGCTGTTGCATATTGTTTTCCATCTACAGTTATCGGAAACGGCATATATCCCACATTATCTCCCTGATCTCCAGCATCACGAATCTGAGCGTAAGCCCAGGAGCCAAGTACCATGCAGCCGATTTCTCCCTGGTTGAGCATATTTTTACTGCTTTCCCAGTCTGTCGTAGAATAATCTTCTTCTGTCAGGCCATTTGCTACTGCATCATATAAAATCTTGTACACATTATATGCATGTGTGCCATCTCCCGGATCCGAAAAAGGATTCTTTGTATGCAGCAACTTCTGATTCATGTATTTCGCATCGCCAGTAGCTGTTCCATTAATATAAGCATCCCATGCTCCCATGGTCCAGCCTGCTGCATAGTTGGTATACAACGGAATCGCACTGGTATTATCCTTAATCAGCTGCAGATCTGCCATAAATTCTTCCGGTGTCTTTGGAAGCTCCGCGATTCCGGCCTGTTCAAAAACTGCTTTGTTATAAACCACACCCTGGGCATTTCCAGAAGATGCTACGCCGTACACTTCACCTTCATACAGCTGGCTATCGCAAAATCTCACTTCCTGGCTTAAGGTATCATAATCACCGATGGCCATAAAGTATGTACTAAGTTCTGCGCGGTCTACTGCCGGAATCAGCATGATATCTCCCCAGTCACCGCTCTGTAGTCTGAGCAATGCAGTAGAATCATAATCAGTTACTGTCTCCACATTCACCTTAATATTCGGGTATTTCTGATTAAAATCTGCAATATAATCATCCCAGGTCTTTCCGGTATAATCTTCCTGCTGCATATCTGTTCTATTGTTAAATACAGAGATTTCCGCTTCTAAATCTGTAAAATCCTCACCTAACACAATATCAGAGTAGTTCATGATTTCCTTTACCTGGGAATCATCTTCTCCGCCTTCTTTGCTGCCGCAGCCTGCCATCGGTACAACCATAACAGCCGCCAGGCCAAGCGCTAATACTTTCTTTAATTCTTTCACAATATTCCTCCTTACTTCTTCCTATTTTCATCCTATCCTAATTTTCGCAT
>CAMBKU010000015.1 GCA_945868305.1 uncultured Lachnospiraceae bacterium
AAAATGTATCACGCAAAAATGTATCACGCAAAAATGTATCGCATCTCGATATACAAATATTATATCATGATGCGATACATGTCAAGTCATTTTTTTACTTTTTGTCTTTTATTTTATTACTGTACACCACAAAATGGCTTTCATGCAAAATCCTGATAAAACGAGCCAGCCGTTCATAAAGCGGTTCTGCCTCCTCGCCAAATTTCCGCCTTATTGCTTTCCCAATCTCGTAAATGCTCCTTTTGCCGTCTATCTGCTCCCACACAAAAGAACCGAATTTATCCAATTCCAGCATTGTTTCCTTTGGTTTTTGGAAAAATATCTGGGCAATCCGGCAGAAAATCCCCCGGTTCGGAACACAAATTTCAACCTGTCCTTCTTTATTTTCGCTCCAATTATAAAGGCTGTTTTTTCGTGGAATATAATCCAAGAAATTATCTTTCTTCCGTCTCACTTTGTTTTCCTTCTTCCCCTAATTGCTGCACATAATGTAAGAGAAAACAGCGCAAATAAAATGAGCCCGCCCCAATTTCCGAAATCAATTTTATCTGAAATATCCAGCACATCTCCGACTGTTCCCTGTTTTAGTGGAATAATTGCAAAAACGGCAAGCAGGATGCCTACGATTCCCTCTCCTGCAATTAATCCGGAAGAATAAAGAATTCCACGCTCCATCCCCTCTTTTTGTTCCTTCTCGGATATCCCCTTCCTTCGCTCGAAATACCAACGGATGGCACCACCTACCATCATCGGTGTACTTAAATGGATAGGGAGATACAGCCCCACCGCAAAAGGAAGCACTGGTATCTGTAAAATCTCTACTACAATTGCTAAAAATACCCCTGCAAATACAAGCATCCAGGGAAGATTTCCCTCCATAACTCCCTCTACCACCATTTTCATCAGTGTTGCCTGCGGTGCCGGAAGCTCTGCAGAACCATAACCCCATGCCGCATTCAGGAGGTAGAGGACTCCTCCTGTCGCAAGCGCTGCCGCAAGAATACCGAAAAGTTCACCGATTTGCTGTTTCTTTGGTGTTGCGCCAAGCAAATATCCGGTTTTCAAATCCTGGGAAGTATCCCCCGCAAGTGCCGCAATAATACAGATGACAGAGCCAATCGTAATTGCTGCCGCCATACCTGCCATTCCTGTTTTTCCCGAAGCTTTCAGCAATAAGGTAGACAACAGCAGTGTCGCAATCGCCATACCGGAAACCGGATTATTGGAACTGCCTACCAATCCAACCATCCGTGCAGATACCGTAGCAAAGAAAAAACCAAAAACAATAATAAGAATTGCACTAGGCAGTGTAACAGGGATAACAGGAATCAGCCACATCATAAGCGCCATAAGAAGGATTCCACCAAATACTACAGTCATAGGAAGATCCTGGGTTAATCGATTCGTTTCTCCCTTTTCCTTTCTTCCATAATTTTTCACTGCTTCCCGAAAAGTCCTTATAATTAATGGCAAAGACTTGATAAGACTGATAATACCTCCTGCTGCCACTGCACCTGCTCCGATGTAACGGATATAATTTTCCCAGATTGCCCAGGTGCCTCCTTCCAGGAACAACTGCTTTACCGAATGCTCTGCAGGATAAAGAATCGTATCCCCTCCAAACAATACAATAAGCGGCATAAGGACAAACCATGCCACGCCACCGCCTGCCAGAAGATACGATGAAACCTTCGGACCGCAAATATAACCGACACCGAGCAATGCCGGAAGTACATCCATTCCGATGCCTGCTCCCTTATAACTCTCTATTTCAAAATCTACTTCACTTGGAAAAACCTTAAGCCCATCAGCGACAAACTTATAAACGGCAGAAAGTCCAAGCCCTCCAAATACCGTACCGGCTTTTCCGCCGCCTTCCTCTCCTGCCATTAAAACCTCTGCACAGGCTTTTCCTTCCGGATACGGCAACACTCCATGTTCTTTTACGATTAGTGCAGAACGTAAGGGAATCATAAATAAGACTCCAATTACCCCTCCCGTCAGCACAATAACCGCAATTTCAAAAAAAGATGGTGCCTCGCTCCCTTCCTCCGCTGCCCACATAAAAAGCGCAGGCAGCGTAAAAATAGCCCCTGCAGCCACAGACTCGCCGGCAGAACCAATGGTCTGTACCATATTATTTTCCAGGATAGAATCTCTTTTTAAAATAACACGTATGATTCCCATGGAAACCACTGCAGCCGGTATGGACGCTGACACCGTCATACCGACCCGCAGTCCCAGATAGGCATTCGCTCCTCCAAAAATCACAGCAAGAATAATGCCAAGTACCACCGCCGTCACTGTAAGCTCCGGCATCTCCTTTTCCGCCGGAATATAAGGCTTTACTTCTTTTTCCTCGTGCATACCTTTGTTTCCTCCATGCTTCTTTCCTCTTAATTTCTAGTATGCACATTCTTTTCTTAATTATGCCTCGTACACACAGACACCATCCGCAAGTATCCACCCATCTTCACAACCATAGGAGAAAATTATTTTTTTATCATCCGGCATTTCTACTTTTTCTCTCGAAGCATTCATTTTTACTTCAATGCTTACTTCTCCAGGCATATCCTTTCTATAGCCGATTACCCGGTCATTATCCGGCGCAAAAATCCATTTCGTTTCTGCACTCCTGCATGCCTTGTAGTTTTTCCGCATACGGATTAATGCCTTTACTGCTTCTATTCTTTCTTTCCATTTTCCGTCTTCTATCTCCTCCCAGGGCATACAACGTCTGCAATCCGGATCAAAACTCCCCTCTAAGGCAATCTCTGTTCCATAATAAATGCATGGACTTCCCTCCATTGTAAACAACAGCACAAGCTGCTCATAAAATTTTCCCAGAGAGCCCACCCGCGTAAGCAGACGCTCCGTATCATGGGAATCCAACAGATTGAACAACACCCGGTTCGTCTGCTTCATATAAAGGGAATAGCAGCGGTCAATACTATGGGCAAACTGCACCGCTCTCCTGCTTTCATCGATAAAGAAATCATTGATACTCTCCACAAATGGGTAATTCATGACAGAATCATATTCATCGCCCATCAGCCAAGCAATAGAATCATGCCAGATCTCTCCCAAAAGAAAAACCTCCGGATTTATTTTCTTTAACTCAAAGCGCAGCTCCTTTAAGAACCGATGCGACACTTCATTGCCCACATCAAAACGGATACCATCAATATGCCACTCCCTCAGCCAGTAGCTGCAAAGTTCTTTAAAATATGCAATAACTTCCGGATGGTTCGTGTTTAATTTTGGCATCTCACCTTCAAAAGCAAAAGAGTCATACCTTCCGTCCCTGGTACTATGATTCTTCGCATCAAACGGCCACTGGTGAATAAAAAACCAATCATAATATTTTGAAGCAGGGCCTTTTTCCAATACGTCCTGCCAGGGTGCAAACTGTTCTCCGCAATGATTAAACACCGCATCCAGCATAATGCGGATTCCCATTTCATGTGCCTCATCCACAAGCTGCCGTAATTCCTCCTCATCTCCAAAGGCTTCGTCAACCCGATAGTAATCGGTCGTGTTATATTTATGATTAGAGATAGAAGCAAAAATTGGTGTCAGATAGATTCCTGTAATACCAAGTTCTTTTAAGTAGGGCAGTTTCATCCGAATCCCACGAAGGTCTCCTCCGTAAACATCCAAATGCTGTACCTTTTCGCTTTTCCACTCCTTCACATACCAAGGATCTCTTGTCCTGTCTCCGTTGCAGAACCGATCCGGAAAAATCTGATACCATATTGTATCCGCCACCCAGTCCGGCGTCTCATTGATATCTGCCGGATTTATCCATGGAAAGAAAAAGCACTGCTCCTTCCTGCCCGGAATTTCCATACGCTCCTTCGTATAGATGCCATCTTCAAACAGATATACACATTCCTCATTTTCATGAATTTCAAAATAGTACTTGCATCTTTTATAAGAAGGCTCTACTACAATACTCCAGACTCTCTGGTATTCCAGTTCCCTCTCCATATGCATTCGCGTTTTTTCCCCGCTCCACTTTTCTGCTCCTCCCATGATTCCTGCAGAATACGGGTCTCCATAGCAAAGAAATACTTCCGTCACCCCATAGCCCGTCTTTATTTCTATTTCCAGATGATCCTTATCCAGCGCATAACATTCATTTAACGCAGCACGATGTGATAATAATCCATATTCCATATTAAAATACCTCCTGTTTCCCATTCATACGTTTCTATTTGTATTGTAGGGAAAAAGAAGGTATTTTTCTAATCTTTTCGCTTTTTATAGTAGTACAATCCTATCATTTTTTGAATCAACTACTTTTATAGATACGGATCAAAACTCCCCTTATGGAAAACATACAATTCGTGCAATGCACGGGTGCAGGCAATATAGAATTCCTGTTTGACAATCGGACTTTCTTTTTCTTTTCCCGTATCACAGATTAACACCGCATCAAATTCCAGCCCTTTTGCAAAATACGCCGGCATCACCAGAATGCCCTCGCAATATACAGTCGTAGTTTCTTTGATGAGCGTGACCGGAAGCCTTTTTTCCAGCATTTCATAAACCAACAAAGCCTCCTCCTCATTCCGGCAAAGTACAGCTGCTGTACGGTATTTTTTCATATCAAGACTTTCTGCTGCCGCAGCGATATCCTCAAGAACTGCCGCTTTACTCCGTTCCTTTTTTACGACCGGTTCCTTCCCGTCACGATGAAACGGAACAATCTCCCGGTCTCCAATAATCTTACTGCAAAACTCCGTAATTTCCTTTGTGGAACGATAACTTTTCTTTAAGGAAAGCAGCTTCGCCTCTGGAAATACATGACTTAAAATATAAGAAAGAAGCTTTGGATTCTCATTTAATAATACCTGGTTCTTATCTCCGAGAATCGTCTTCGGACAGTCAAAGATTTTCTTTAGGACAGCAAACTGAAATACATTGTAATCCTGCATTTCGTCAATGACCAGATGGCGAATCTGAGGAAAACTGCCGCCGAAACAACGCACCTGTAAATAAAAGACTGCCAGTATATCTTCATAACAGATTTCTCCGCTCTCATTCTGATAAACTGCCATTTCCGGCATTTCATCCGCAAGCTGCTTTAAAAAACGCAGATATACATGAAGCGGTCGTTCTTCGCCCATGCTGATTTTCGGTCGCTCTTTCAAATAAGCATTCAGCCGTTTAAAATAATCCACCGAAGATTTGTAACGAATTCTATTTATTCTTTCATCCTCCGTATCCTTCGCGGAAAGGATGTAATGTATCTGATCATTCTTAAACTCGTAAGGATCCTCCACAAAGAGCATGTCCGCTAAAAGATCGTCAAACTCCTTCTCAATGCAGTTATCCTCCCCCAACTCCGGCAGAACCTCTGCAATGTAATCGGAAAAGAATGCATTCGGCGAGAGAATCATCACGTTCTGGGGATTTAACTTTTCTCGGTGATTATATAAGAGCCATGCGATACGATGCAGTGCAATCACCGTTTTTCCACTTCCGGCGCAGCCGTTAATCACCAATGTCTCCTCTGCCGCATTACGGATAATTTCATTTTGCTCCTTTTGAATCGTGGCAGCAATCTGTTTCATCTTACTACCATTATTTTCTCCTAACTCTCTTTGCAAAACATCATCATCAATTCGAAGATCTGTATCCAACATATACTGCATCTCGCCATTTCTGATTTTAAACTGCTTTTTTTCATACACATTGCCCCAAAACACTCCTTCTGGCGCTTTATAGCTTGCCGGTCCCTTCTCATAAGCATAATAAAGCGAAGAAACAGGTGCACGCCAGTCATAAATAAGTGGCATTTCCTGCTCCTTCGGACGAAATCCGTTAATGCCAATATAAATCGGAATACTTTCGTTATTTTCTTCGTAGGTAAATCCTACCTTGCCAAAATAAGGATTCTCCTTCAAACGCATTAATGCTGCCAGATTTTTCCCGTAAAATTCCAGCAAAATTACATCTTGTTCCAGAGAATTTTTATTTTCCAGCAATTCTTCCTCATCCATGTCAGAAGTATTATCCCAAATAAACTGCTTTTGTTCTTTTATTTTTTTATTCCCATCTTCAATTACCCGACGAAATTCTTTGATTTGTTCCGCAATCTTCTCCTCCGCCTGATTAAAATAATCCATTTCCTGCTGTTTTACCTGTTCTTCCATTCCAAACCTCCGTCTCCTGATACTTACTTGTTATAGAACTTTTTATCAGCATTGTCAAGAGATGAGTGCTAATCGTATTTTTTTGCAAAATTTCCCATAATCCACGCCGCCGCAGGAATCACACAAACGCATCCAATGGCACTCATGAGCATCGGAAACAGCATCTGGAAAAACGCTTTGGAATTTAAGAGCTGTCCAATACTATAATGAAGCTCTTTCATCTCAAGATACATTAGAAGTGCCTCTCCTATTCCGGCAAATAGCAATGTATTTACCGTAGTTCCCATAATATTGCCGCCCATGCGCAGTCCCGATGCAAAAAGCTCCCGCTCAGTCAGCTCCGGGTTCTTATGGCTGACCTCATAGACCGCACTGGAAACCGCCATTGCCGAGTCAATGACTGCACCTACAATACCGACAATCACCATTGCCACCGCCGCCGCTGTCATATTGATATTCACATGGCTTGCCAACATTGCCGTCTCATCTTCATACATATTGAGTTCATTGTACCCACTAATTTTTGCACCATGCGCAAACACCAGGGCAAGAATAAAAACAAAGACCGTAACAAGTGACAATGCAAGAAACGTTGCTCTGGTCTTTAGATTGTAGCCGTTCTGAAAAAACAAAATAACCACACTCATAAGGATTACTGTAACAAAGGTCACAGCATATGCCGGAAACCCATACTCCAATGCCTTGATATCCAAAAGAAATATCGCAATATTTAATGCCAATGCTCCAAGGGAACGAAGCCCTCTGTCCCCGCCAAGCAAAATGAAAAGAACGACAAAGACCGCTGCCAGAATCAGAATCATGCCACTTCCCCCTTTCTCTTAAAAATACGAATGGATACCCAGGTGCTTATCGGTATTGCAAGCAAAATGCCTATGGAACCAGTCAGAAACTGAATCAGTTCAAATGGAATATGAAATTTAAAAATTTCCGTAAATCCGTAATTATTTATCATTTTTATCAATATAAGCGGTATGGCTCCACAAAAATAAGACAAAAATAAAACATTTATCATCGTTCCCATAATATCCTGCGCCACATTTCTCACTCCATCGTAAAGACTTTCCGTAGAAATACGAGGATTTACAAAAATCAACTCACCTGCCGTTGTAGAAATTGAAATTGCGACATCCATGATTGCTCCAAGACCGCCAATCAAAATCTGTGCAAAAAACAACATTCCAAACTGATTCGTATTCGGCAGGTATTCCGTATACTCCATCATAAAATACTCTGGCTCTCCCATCAGTTTTGACACAATAAAATAAATCACTCCCACGGCAGCTACCGAAAGCAGTGTTGCCAAAATTGCAGCCTGTGTCACACGATTCACACCGGAAGCACAAATTAATGAAAGCACCGTAAACAAAATCATTAAAATTATTGTTACCAGAAAAATATAACTTCCCTTCTCATAAAAACAAAGTGCCAGATAAAACAATACTATATTAATCCCCGCCGATACCATCGTTGTAAGTCCTCTTTTTCCCGTTGCCATGCAAAGGAAATAAAAAAAGATCAAGAATGCTGCAAATACATAGGTATCACGCTTAAGCCCTGCAATTTTACCCTCTAAAGCACCATCCTTCTCTGACAGAGATAAAAAAACCTGATTTCCCTTTCTATACTTTTCATCTACAGTCAGAGATTTGGAATATAGATTTGTTAAGGAAATCTGTTCTCCTTTCCAGACACCGTTTAGAATTTTCGCTTCTATTTCCTGCTCATACATCGTACCACTTTCCTGCGCACTGGCTTTTGTCTGTACACTTATAACCTCTGCAATCGTTTCTTTATATAAAAAGGAATCATGAACGGAACCTATCAGTATCAGAATACTGATGACCAGGTACGCCAGCGAAAAGTATCTTTTCCCCCTGCCTGCCTCAAATTTCTTCATCACGCACCTCCTGCTTTTCTTTCTTTTATTATAACATTTTCCCTACCTCTTTTTCTATCCATCTTTCCATTTTTCTTTCTTCTTTTCCATCTTCTTTTCATTTATTAACAGCAATTTATTTAAAACCTCCTATTTATTAGAAATAATTATGGAATTTTCGTTCATTTTTCTGACACATGTCTTGTTTTTCGCCAAAAAACAGGTTATTATTAAATTAAATATAAACCATTTCAGGAGGCGATAATCATGATGATCTGTTACAATTCCAAAAGCCGTCGCATCAGCATGATTCAGGAAATTTTGCAGAGTCAGGCTGCAAAGGACGACAAAAACCTCGCCGAAAAACTGAAAGAGGAATTGCGTCAATTGACCGCATCTCTCACGCCGCCGGCGAAATCGTAACTTAAAAGTTTCTGTTCTACCAGCAGTTTCTTTCAGCTGCATGGCAACAAAAAAAGACACAGGAATGAGCCAGATGATTTCTTTGCTCCCTCCTGTGTCTTTTTTGCCATTTTAGGTACGATACAGATAACAAAGTACAATGACCGATATAAAATATACAAGCGCCGCCAAAAGAGCAAACAGCACCTGTCCACCGATCACTCCCGCCACAATTTGAGCCACCACAACCAATATATGCAAAAAAATTGGCAGATTATAAAAACATTTTGCCAACAGTACCTCAAGTAAAGCAATCACACACACAAGCACCACCGGCATTTTACATGCAAAAATTCCAACAACGATAAAAATAACCGTCATCAAGACAAATCCGGCTATTGCCGTAACCTGCTCCTCCGTTTTTCTTTTTCTTCTTCTGGAAAGATTTTTCCGTGGTCTTTTTCCGGTATTTGATATAAATTCCTTTATTTCCTCTCTGTTTGTTTCTTCCTTCATATACGTCCTTCTCCTTTTTGTAAATACATGGATTCTTTCCCCATATGATAGCATTATAACAAGGAATAAAAAAAAGAACAACTTTTTTAAAAAAACAATTGCATTCTTTTTCATTTTTATATATAATATCTCTTGTCGCATGTGAGTGGCAGGCTGGAATGGCTCAGTTGGTAGAGCAGCTGATTCGTAATCAGCAGGTCGTCGGTTCGAGTCCGATTTCCAGCTTTTTAAAGCAGATACTTTTTAGTATCTGCTTTTTTGTTGCCATGCAACCGAAGGGAACTGCCAGTGGCAGGTCCTGTAGGTTATGGCGACGAGGGAAATACTTTATTGCGGACTTGTCCGCTTTTTTATACAATTTGAATAATTTTCTTCCTATTTTTGTCTTTTTTGTATAATATTGGGAATGTCACTTGATTATTTTGCGTTTTTATGATAATATTTAATAATTCGACAGTGAGTTTATTAATAAAAGGAGGCAGAATATGAGCATACAATTGCTTGACAAAACGCGGAAAATCAACAGTTTTCTGCACAACAACAATTCATCAAAAGTCGTATTTAACGACATTTGCAAAGTTATGACAGATATATTGGATTCCAACATTCTGGTCATCAGTAAGAAAGGAAAAATTCTTGGTACAAGCCAGTGTGCAGGGACTGACGAAATTCAGGAATTAATTGTCGATGATATTGGCGGATTCATCGATCCTTTGCTGAACGAAAGACTTCTTGGCATTTTATCCACAAAGGAAAATGTCAATCTTGAAACTTTAGGTTTTGAATCCAACATTAACCGCTATTCAGCTGTCATTGTTCCAATTGACATCGCAGAAAAACGGTTCGGTACCTTATTTATATACCGTAACCAGAATCAGTATGATATTGATGATATTATTCTCTGTGAATACGGTTCAACCGTAGTCGGACTTGAAATGATGCGTTCCGTATTTGAGGAAAATGAAGACGAGGAAAGAAATATCCAGAACGTAAAATCTGCGATTAACACACTCTCTTTCTCTGAGTTGGAAGCCATCATCCATATTTTCGATGAATTACAGGGCGATGAAGGTATCCTTGTTGCCAGTCGCATTGCAGACCGTGTAGGCATTACCCGTTCGGTTATTGTCAATGCTCTCCGTAAATTCGAGAGTGCCGGCATCATTGAATCCCGTTCTTCCGGAATGAAAGGTACCTATATCAAGATTTTAAATCCTGCAGTATTCGATGAATTAAAGCAGATTAAATTGAAAAACCAGGGCTCTTAAAATGCACATAAACCCTACGGGACCTGCCATTGACAGTTTCCCGAGGTATAATAACATAAGAGCGTATCGCAGCAGACTGTGATACGCTCTATTTATATCGTACTTTTCCATTACTGAACCGGATTTTCTACCATCGGTTCCGGATCTACCGTCGGTTCCAAATCCTGTACTGGCTGCTCGGAATTCTCAGGCGCAACCTCTGTCCCCATCTCCGTAGATGATGCTGCTTCCTCCTCTGCTTCTTCCGCTTCTTTTGTAATATTCACCACGCTCGTATACGGATTTGCCGCTTCATATTCCTCCGTCTTATTTTTAAAAGAATATACATCAAAAGCTCCGATACCAATAATTGCAACTACAAGGAGCATCACCGCCGCACGAAACTTCGGATCCCGTCCCTCTTTAAAATCATAGCCGCACTTTGGACATTCTTTCGACTTTGCCAAAGAGACAGTCCGCCCACACTTTGGACACTGACGTATAAAGATAAGCTGCAAAATTAGCCGCAGCAAAACAAATACAATAAGTAATATTACAATCCCCATTAAAACATATATAATATATTCCGACATAATCTTTTCCTCTGTTTTTTTGTCTTTCTCTACTATACTATAGTTGCTGCAATTAATCAATTTAAAATAATATCATAAATTCTTTATAGTTTTTTCATTGTTTCTATATACAAATTATGGTACAGTATATCCACGCCGATTTTCTAAGCGGTAAAAATTTAATAAGGAGGACTTATATGACCTATGACACTTTTAAAGACGAGGTTCTCGCCGGAATCAGAAGCAGAATTCCACAAGCTTCTCTCTCCATCGAACCTATCGTTAAAAACAACGAAATCGTATTGGACGGTCTTGTAATTATGGAGGACGGCACCAACATCTCACCCACGCTGTACCTGAATTATTACTATGAAAGTTATCAGGACGGCACAGATTTTTCTTCGATTCTCGATTCTATTCTCTTTACCTATCATTCCAATAAACCATGTGGGAAAATTAACACTTCCTTTTTCACCGACTACCGGAATATCGAACATCGAATCGCCTACAAACTCATTCATTATGAAAAGAACAAACATCTTCTTCCTGACATTCCACACTATCGGTATCTGGACCTTGCTATTGTGTTCTACTGTCTGATTTCTACATCTGCCGCAGGAAGTGCAACCATTCTGATTCGAAACGAACATCTTCATTTCTGGAACATTTCACGCAAACAGCTTTTTGATAAAGCAAAAGAAAATACTCCAAAGCTTCTTCCCTATGACCTGCGAAATTTGAATGAGCTTATGAAAGAACTCATAAAAAAAGAGCAGGATGACCCCCTCCCAGAACCAGAAGAAGATGCAGCCCTCTGCCCCATGTATGTCCTGACAAATCAAAACAAACTAAACGGTGCGGGCTGCATCCTCTATGAACATCTTCTAAAAAGCTTTGCAGACAAGCTGGAATCTGATTTATATATTCTTCCCAGCAGCATCCATGAGGTCATTCTGATTCCTGCTAACGGAAATACCTCCTATGAGGAACTTTCCCACATGGTGCAAGACGTCAACGAAACACAAGTCAGCGAAGAAGAAATCCTCTCCGACCACGTCTATTATTTTTCCAGGAATTCCAACTCTGTTCGTATGTAACCTGTCATCTACAACAACCTTTTATATATTTTACCGTATTCTGCGGCAGAATTGCCCCAGGAATAATCCATTTCCATACAGCGGACTGCCATTTCATTCCAGCGTTCCCTGTGTTCAAAATACACATGCATTGCATAATGCAGCATATCTAACATTTCCTGCGCATTGAAATTACAGAAAGAAAATCCGTTTCCGGTATCCTCATACTCATTATATGCTTCCACGGTATCCTTTAACCCGCCTGTTTCCCGTACCATGGGAATTGTGCCGTAACGCATGCTCATAAGCTGGCTCAAACCGCATGGTTCAAACAGAGAAGGCATTAAAAAAGCATCGCTGGAAGCATATATTTTATGCGCAAGTGCTTCACTGTAATTTGTACTTACTGCTATTTTCTCCGGATATTTTCCGGCAAAATACCGGAACATCTTCTCATATTTTTCTTCTCCAGTCCCGAGTACTGCAAACTGTATCGGATCTTTACTTAAAATTTCTTCCAAATCATAGGCTACCAAATCAAATCCCTTCTGATTTGTCAGGCGGGAGACGATACTGACAAGAAATACATCATCCCGTTTCGGCAAATGTAGAATGTCCTGCAAGGCCAACTTATTCGCCTTTTTCCCTGGCACAAAATCCAAACGGTCAAAATGCTTTGCCATATGCGAATCCGTCTTTGGATTGTAAAGTTCATAATCAATACCGTTTAATATTCCATAAAGCCTATCTTGCTTCATGCGCATCAGCCCATCTAACCCCTCTCCCCCTGCCGGAGTTTTGATTTCTTCTGCATAGGTCGGGCTGACTGTCGTGACAATATCCGAATACAGGATACCACCCTTTAGATAATTGGCCTCCCCATAGGATTCCAAGGCTCCGGTTCCTGGCTGAAATAGTTCCTTTGGAAGCCCCGTAATATCCATTACGGCATTTAACATCCATCGTCCCTGGAATTTCATATTGTGTATGCTGAAAATGGTTTTTATTCCCTGATAAAAAGTTTTACTCTGATAAAGATTCTTCAGATAAACCGGAATCAGTCCTGTCTGCCAATCATGGCAATGAATGATATCCGGCTGGAAATTGATAAGCGGCAATGCATCCAGCACCGCTCTCGAAAAGAATGCAAATTTCTCCACATCCTCATAGATATTATTATAGGGCTTATCCCCTGCAAAATAATATTCATTATCAATAAAATAATAAATTATATTTTCATACTGTACGGTCAAAATCCCTGCATATTGCCTGCGCCATCCCAAAGAAACATAGAAATGGGAATGAAAACGCAGCATTTTTTTTAAATTTTCCTCCATGCAGGCATATTTGGGTACAATCACCCTCACATCATACTCATCTTTATCCAGATATTTCGGCAAAGAACCGACCACATCTGCCAACCCGCCAGTTTTTACAAATGGAACTGCTTCGGAAGCAGCAAATAATATTTTTGTCATAAAAGCATCCCATCCCTTCCCTCTTTTTATCCAAAAATATTATAACTGATTCCATTTTATTTTTAAAGCAGTTTTCCGTTTAAATCACTTTCGTAAATTATCTCTTTCTACGCTTGGTGAACTTTGTACTCTAATCTGATTTTATCCGCAATCAAAGCGATAAATTCTGAATTTGTCGGTTTACCCTTTCCATTATTGATCGTATAACCGAATAATTCATCAATCGTATCCATTTTTCCACGACTCCATGCCACCTCAATCGCATGACGGATTGCACGTTCGACACGGCTCGGCGTAGTCTGGTATTTCTTTGCAATAGTCGGATAAAGAATTTTAGTAATCGAGTTTAGCATCTCAATGTCATTTACAGACATGATGATTGCCTCCCGTAGATACTGATATCCTTTAATATGCGCCGGAACGCCAATTTCATGAATAATATTGGTCACATCTGCCTCAAGATTCCTCTCCACATATTCATCTTTTTTCTCATAGGCATTTACTTTTTTAATTTCTGTCCCCTTCTTGTTTTTATCCTTAATGTGTCTGATTCGATTTAATACCATTTCATTATCAAAAGGCTTCATGATATAATAATCTGCGCCAAGTTCAAACGCATCCTCGGTAATTTTTTCCTGTCCGATTGCACTAATCATGATAAATGCAGGTCTTTTCTTTAAAGTTGTATCCTTATTTACCTTATCCATAACACCAAGTCCGTCGAGTTTTGGCATGACAATATCCAGCAAAACGACATCTGGCTGCTTGTTTCTTATAATTTCGTATGCTTCCTCCCCATCTTTTGCAGTTCCAACGACGTTTAATTCCTCATCGCTTTCCACGATTTTCCCAAGTAATCTTAACATTCTCTCATTATCATCTGCAATTGCTATTTTTAGTTTCTCCATTTTAGCCCCTCCTGCTGTTTAAGATAATAAAATCTCATAAAACGAAACTATTTGTATTATAATCATACTCTCGCGCTTGTTCAACAAAAATGTTTCTGCATTTTCCGACATTCCCTGTCAAATTACTATGCTTTTTTGTTGTTTTTGTTCCAAAGAAAAAATATTTTACCCCTTATTCTAGATATATAATAAAAAAACAGACGGATTTTGTCGAAACACGTCGGCAACTTCTGTCTGTTTCATTTTCAGATAGTTCTATCCTGCTTATTGTTCTTTTTCAACTATTGGCTCTTTATCTTCTGTCTCTCCTGTAATAGGCTGATTTCCAAAGTGTTTGCGAATCATAAGCAGCACTCCGACACTGACCACAGAAAGAAGGTCCTCCAAAGAGGTTGTCGTTTTTACCACCATATGCCTTGCAATCACAAATACCAACACCTCCAGTATGGTATCCGTATTCGGGCGCAACAACATTTTTAAAAATTCTACTCCGATTACGAGATTTAGCACCTGTTCTAAAAATCCCATAAATGCCCCTTCTGTCATTCTGTCACTCCAAAAAGTGCCAAATTCCTGCATCACCGTAATGCCGTTAATAATAATTGCCACAAGGACAAACAATCCCATAATCACTTCTAAAACATGGCTGAACCGGTACAATCCATCAACTAGCTTCTTCATTTTTTCTGTCCTTTTCTCCTTCATCCAGTTTTCGATACGAATTAAAACCTTCCACCAAAATTTTTACACTTTTAATCGGTGTATCAAAAAGGCCTGCTTTGTACAGGTTTATTGTAACATACCCTACCGGAATTGCAAGAATAAGACCTGTCATTCCTCCAATACAATAACCAAAATATAGCAGGATAAGCGTTGGAAGTGGCTTGATTCCAACCGATTCTCCCACATATTTCGGCTGAATCATCTGACGTAGAATCTGTGTACCGCCCCAGATAATAAAGAGTCCTACCGCCATACGGAATTCTCCACAGATTAACGAAATCAACGCCCACGGAATCATAACGATTCCGGCACCAAGTATCGGTAAAAAATCGAGAAAAGCAATGAGCAGTGCCAGCAGCATCGCATAATCCACACGCAAAATAAATAATCCAATCACAAGCACAATATAGATCCAGATTTCAATTTTGAACTGAGCCTTAAAATAGCCCCCAAAGGCTTTTTTTGTACTTCCGATAAGAACATTCCAGTTTTTCCGAATAGTCTTTGGTATAATCCTTTTTAAAATTTCTTCATTTTCCGTTTTTTCTGCCACAAAAAAGTATGCAGAAATCAGACAGACAAATACTCCGAGCAAAACTAACGGAACCTGTTTTGTCACACTTCCAACTGCCGAAAATGCAAGTTTACTTCCGCCATCTGCAAGATCAGATATTGCAGAAACTACCTGCTCTCCGAGCTGTTCTGAAAGGCTCTGTAAATTTCCGTTCTCCAAAATTCCTACGGCAGCCAGTTGCTTTAACGCTTCCTGTATCACACCGTTTAACTGTTCCAATAATTCTGGAAGACTTTCCATCCATCCCATAAACTGTCGCAGAAGTGTAGCAAAAATCCAATAAAACAAAAATACGATAGCTGCAATGACTGCTACAATAACAATCACAGATCCTGCTTTTCGTTTCAGTTTTATTTTCTTCTCCAAAAAATGTACAATAGGCGATGCACATGCAGCAATCACCCAGGCAATCAAAAAAGGCAGAAAATAGGTCCAGAATCTGGGAACCAGAATAATCACCATTACTGCCACAAAAATAGTAAACAGAACATTTACAATCGCCTTTTTGTAGATTTCTTTCATTTTTACCTCCAATTTCATCCAGCCGGAATCTATTATAAATTTTTCATAAAATGAAAAAAAGAGACATTTACTGCACAAAAATAATGCAATAAAAGTCTCGTTCTTATTTCAGTATGCATCCCGGTTTTTCAACGTGATGACGACATGCATAATAGCCTTCGCTATGAACTACTCCCTCGTATTTTTTTCATCATAACATAAGGATTTTACGCCTGTCAATACATGTTCACAATTTAATAAAATTTTTATCTCCGTGCAAAATCCGCTCTTTTTCCGTCTCATCCACGTTTACGATTCTGCCTCGTCTATCATAAGTCGTAAGCAGTGTCGTATTTTTTGCAAGCCGTTTTTTCCCATTTTCAGTAAGTATTGCCGAAAGAGAATCCAGATTACGGCTTTTTAAAACACTCTCCATCTGTACCTGTTTCTGTTTTTCAACTTCCTTTATACGCTCACCTGCCCAGTTTTCAGAATCCTCTTCCTCTTGCAGACGTTCACTTTCTGAAACTGAAATATTTTCTTCTGTTTTTTCTTTCGCCGACTGATCAGCTGCAGGCGCATCCTCCCAGATCATTTTCCAGGTTTCTTTTAGAAAAGCAATCGCAGATAGCACTGTTTTTTTTATCTGCGCAAAGGTGAGCCCTGTACTTTCTTCTGACTCGCTCCCCCCTTTTGTATATTCAGATTTTGGAAGCTGCTCCTTTTTCGCAGTCAGATCAAGGATAACACCCGCTTCCTCGTTCTCTTTTGTATTTCTGTGAGAAACAGAATCCCGTCCGACTTTATATGACGCATCATAAGCATCTGCTCCCTTTACTTTCTTATTTGTTATCCGCGGATAATCATATGGACTTCCACCATCAATTTTATCTATCATTCGCTGTCCTCTATTCCTTTTCTTCTGGCTTTGTACTTAAATATATCATAAGATGCCCACAAAATAAATATATATATCCGCCGAAAGTTTAAACCATTACTCTAAAATCCCTGTTTTTTCAACCACTGACCTGATTTTTCTCCCCTTTCTTTTTCATGCTCTGGTTTGTATTTTCCTAACACGAGGGACGAAACAATCTCTCCATCCCGTAAATAAATAATTCGGTCTGCCCTTGCAGCCACCTTAGCGTCATGCGTTACAAGTACAATGGTTGTTCCCTTTTGATTAATTGTATTTAATATATCCATTACTTCCCTGGTTGCAGACGCATTTAATGCCCCAGTCGGCTCATCCCCATACAAAATTCTCGGTTCATTGATTAATGCACGACAAATTGCAGCTCGTTGCATCTGACCTCCGGATACCTGATTTAACATATGCTCTGCAACATTATCAATATTCAAACGTTCCATCAGCCTATTCCCTTTTTCCAATATTTCTTTTTTTGAATATTTCTTTGCTTTCATAGCTGGAAGCATAATGTTATCTCTTAAGGACATATCTTTCAATAAATAGGAATGCTGAAATATGAATCCCATTTTCTGCAAACGCAGCTGACTCATTTTTTCATCATCATATGCAAATATATTTTCTCCGTCAAATATAACCTCTCCAGATGTTATTTTATCCATCCCACTGATATTATACAATAAGGTTGACTTTCCTGATCCAGATTGTCCCATAATTACCACATATTCTCCTTGTTCTACCTCCATATTAATTTTCTTTAATACAACCGTCTTATTCTCCTGACCAAATTCTTTACATACATTTTTTATTTCTAAAATTTTACTCATAATCCTACCTCTTTCTTTGTATTTCTCTATTCCTGAAGCATTTTAATAACATTATAATTTTTTACTTCCCCTATACAGATATAAGTTGATACCAATGCTGCTAAAAACAAACCAAGCGGACATATTACAAAATTCCAGATTGGCTGCACAACAAATTCAAACTCGGCAATTCCCGAATTCGTAAAAGACAAAACGAAACTTATCATTTTCTCACACCAGGTATTACACCATAAAATCCCCAATATAATACCAATTGTCGAAGCAATACCTCCTTTGAACAAATATTGCTTAACAATATCTTTAACAGAAAAACCTAATACCTTTAAGGCAGCAATCTCTGAATACTCTTTTGCACTTTGCAATTTCAAAAACAGTACCGTAATCAATATTCCCATAAACACCGCGGCAAAAGCAGCAATATATGCCACATTATCAAATGTATCTATAACACTTCCAAAGGTTTGAGAAGTGTATTCTTCCATCGGCAAAATCTTGGCAAATGAAAACATTTGACTATATTGTTCCGCCACCTCCCTGACTTCACTGCTTTTTTCACAATTAGCATAAATGGTATAGTTTTGTACCTTATCAAGTTTGGAGATATGATATGCTTTTGCCGTATATCCCCCGCTTGTGAGATCCTGATAGATCCCGGTAATTTGATATTTCCTTTGTTGATCATTAACTGTGATTTCTAAAAAGTCTCCCACATTCTTTCCTAATTTTATCTGGTTTAAATAAGAAAGCGCGATTTCCCCTTCCTTTTTGGGGCTGTTTCCTTCGATACACGGAATCGGAAAATCGGAATAATCTCCCAATTGTACCTGTATTGTTTCTCTTTCATCCCCACCTGCAATTTCACATTTGTTTGTGGAAAAAACACTATAATTTTTTATTCGTGTGTCATTCTCCAGACTATGAATCATCTGCTCACAGTTTTCTTCGATATGGTCTTTGGTCTGCAACTCTATCCCTAAGTCGCAGTCCGCACTTCCCATGGTATTGGCGAATTTTTTATCTTGAAATGTATGAATGAGATTCATTGGAACCAGCATTACATTTGCAGCAAGAAAGAAAACAATCACAATTAACAGCCATGATTTTCTCTGTTGCACCAGGTTTTTTAGACTTAAATACAAATTCACATGATTTTTGCAATACTTTTGAAGAGAAAAGGAACACTTCTCTGTTTTTTTTCTTCGAGTCCCTGTTTCACCATAAACCAAAGCCTGAACCACCGTAATATTACGAATTCGTTTTAATACTTTTTTACAGAGATGTATCATAAACCAATATACAAATAAAACTGCCATCATAGAAATCATGATTTCTTTTAATCCCAAAGCCTGTTCTCCAAACATAAGCCTTATGTCTTTTGTAAATAATTTGTTTGTAAGCATTCCGATGAGAAATCCGATTATGCATCCAACTATTGCTAAAATACGATATTTCTTTAAATATCTTTTGTATATATCTCTATCACTGATACCTATTGCTTTCATAGCACCGATTTGACGTATTTCTTCCTCCAACACCGCCAAAATTGTAAAACGAAGATTAAATGCAGCAATGAGTATCAATATAATGCTAACTAAAATCATCGCCCCCGCAGATAGTCCGCTCGCTAGAGAGTTTACTAACTTAATTAACGGATAGGTAATACCCTGACCGTTTACCGGCATCCCAGAAGCCTCATACAGTTTTTGGAAATCACCTGCCAGTCCACTGTCATTTAGACGAAATTCAACGATATATTCTACTTCCCCTGCTTTTTCTTTTAATTCTGTAAAATCATGATCGCTGAGTAAAAAACGAACGGAGGAAGCCATAGATGAGGACATCTGTGCATCTCTTATAAAATTTTTTATTTCATATGTCTTTGAAAAATCTCCCTTAGTAACGGTAATGATATCTCCGACAGCCATATCATACTTTTCCATATAGCTGATGGGAACTCCTATCTCTCCATCTTCCTGTTTTACTACGTTGTTGTCTAAATCCAACAAATAATCAAAATACGTATTCTGCTTCACAAATCCATTATCCAGCATACTTTCTGCCAGCGAAACGGCATCATTTCCATTTTTCTTGTACCAGATATTTGCACCATCCAGATTTACCATTTCAACAATTTCACTTTGAGATACATACTCCACACTCTCGGCAAATTGTTCTATTTTTTCTTTATCCAGATTCCCTGTGTGCATCTGCAGAAAATGGGGTGGTTTCGCAATAGGAAATATATTTTCCATTGAACCCGAAGTCTGCAAAATAATAAACGTACCTATCGTCATCAAAAATGCAGACAATATCATAAATAAAAGTAATGTAAGATGAATCACTGTATTTTTTTGAAATTGTTTTTTTTGCATAACCTTCTCCTTTTGTAATTCGTTTTCCTATTTCTGAACTACTGACATAATAACTTTTAAACATAAAAAAAGTTGTAAGAAAAACTTACAACTTAATTACATTTTTTATTTTTCATTTATCAAAAGAAATCCAAAATACCGTACGCTGTGTTTCCTCATCACACTTTACAGCAATTGTTCCGTGATGAATCTCCACAATCTTAGATACAATCGCAAGCCCTAGTCCTTTACTTTGTGTCACATATTCTTTCGCATCTTCGCCCTGATAAAAGGGATGAAATATGTACTCTACCTGATCCTGTGTCAGAACATTTCCATAATTAGCAATTTCCAGATAGATGTGTGCTTCATCCTCTGATAATAATGCTTCAATTACTTTCCCTTTCTTTCCATAACGCAATGCATTATTTATCAAATTCTCCAATAAGCGTATTATGAGATTCTGATTACAGGAAAACATATGAGGCACATCATTTCCTTTCAGCGAAAACCTCACATCCATTACATCCATCTGCGGTATAAAATCAATAAAAACCTGTTCCACTAAACTACTTAAAGATAACCATTCAAAAGAATATTCTTTTTCCTCGAACTGCAGTATAGAATATTCCAGCAGTTCCTCTATCTGTTCCGCCAGATGTTCCGACTTTCTTTGAATAATCGCTACATGTTCCTTATTTTGCAGGGATAGCTCCTCACTTTGCTCAAGAAGCTGTGCATACCCCTGAATAGATGTAACCGGCGTACGCAAGTCATGTGCAATGTTGCGCACCATAGCTCGCTCATTTTCTAAAGACTGCTCCAGCATTTTCGCCATTTCATAAATACTATTCGAGAGTGTTCCCAGTTCATCATTGTGTTTGTCTACTACAACTGTTTTCATATTTCCTTTGGATATCTGCTTTATACTATTATTGAGTTGTTCAATTCGCCTAACAATATTTCTGGACAAAACAAAAAATACAAGGACAACCACACCGATAAACCCAAAATCCACCACCATGGCTTGCCAACTGGATTCAAAAAGCTCCTGTGTTCTTTCTGCACTCATCTGGTGAAAATAACCATACATGGCTTCGACCAAAGCCATCAGACAGATTCCTGTAAAAAGACTGCTAAACATAACAAATACAAATTTCCATTGCAATTTATGCTTCAATTTTATACCCTACCCCCCATACATTTTTTAAAATTTGTGCTTTTCTCGGGTTATCCTCTATTTTTACACGAAGTCTGGCTATATGTACCATAACCGTATTATTTCCTTCGTAATACTTCTCCCGCCATACACTTTTAAAAATTTCCTCTGTGCTAAATACCCTGCCCTTATTTTTTGCCAGTAATTCCAGAATGTCAAACTCTGTTCTTGTCAGAGTAATTTCTTCCCCATATTTCGTCACTTTTCTAGAGTCAACATCGATAGCCAACACATCGTTTACAACAATCAAATTTGCACTTTGTTCCATTTTTTCTGTGTAATGATATCTTCGAATTAATGCCCTTACCCGTGCAACTAATTCGATTGCACTAAAGGGTTTTACCATATAGTCATCTCCCCCTGCAGACAAGCCTACTACTTTATCAATGTCTGTCCCTTTCGCACTTAAAAATAAAATCGGAACCTGACTCTTCTCTCGGATTTTCTGGCAGGCTTCATATCCATTCATTCCGGACATCATAACATCCAAAATAACTAATACTATTGTCGGATCAAAAACGTTTACTGCCTGGAGTCCCGAATAGGCTTTTACAATCTTATATTCCTCTTTTTCCAATATACTTTCAATCAAATCTGCAATTTCCTTATTGTCATCTACCACTAAAATTTTATCCATGGTCAACTCCTTTTCATTTATACTGCACCATGAATACATTATACCATCTTTTTGGTTGATTCTTCTACAACATTTCTTCTATAAATATCCCATATCCTTTCGTTGGGTCGTTAATGTATACATGGGTGACCGCACCGATGATTTTACCATTTTGCAGAATTGGTGCACCGCTCATGCCCTGTACAATTCCCCCTGTGACATCTAAAAGCTCTGGATCTGTCACTTCAAATACAATCTCGCGTTTATCCTTTGTTTCACTGTAATTCACCTCAGAAATTTCGATTTCGTAACTTTTCCGTTGTCCGTCCAGCTCACAGATAATGCTTGCCTTTCCCACTTCAATCTCCTGTTTTAATCCAACCGGAACGCATTTTACCTCCGATAACTGTGCCGGAATCTGATCTAACTTCCCGGTAATACCCACCTCCGAATTGGAATTTATACTTCCAAGACAATACTCTTTTCTATAATTGATCACGCCTGTCAATTCACCCGGCGTACCATGCTCCCCCTTAACAATATCTACAATATCTGTCTGATACAGCGATCCTTCCTTCATTTCCAGCAAAGAACTGGTGTCCGCATCATTTACACCATGTCCTAATGCAGCATAGAAAAGGTCATCTGTTAAATAAGTCATTGTGCCTATCCCTGCCAGATCATCGCGCACCCAGATACCAAGCTTATAGCCGCCTTCTTCAGACAACACCGGAGTTACAAATACATCAATATTCTCATCATTTCTCCGAATCCCCAAATCTATCTTATCCGCTCCATAACGGTTTACTTTTTCTGTAAGTTGTTCCTTTGTCTCTATTTCTTCTCCGTTTACCGAACAAATGTAATCTCCACTCTTTACCAGTGACGCCGCAGGCTCTCTACTGACGCCGTCTGTCCCGGATACACTTCCTGTTCCGATGACGAGCACACCGTCTGTCTCCACATAAATACCTATGGGCATGCCGCTCGGCACAAGCTCCTCTTTTGATACTACACTCACATCCACTTCTTTAACCGGAATCACGCCAAAAAGCTTACAAGTCATGGTAAAGCTTGAATTTTCCTGATCTGAAACCTGATATACCTCCTCTTTATGGATGGTAATCTCATCTGTGTCTGTTTTTGGCGCCATATTGTCGAAAACATCCTTTGCCCCTTCTTCTGCCGTCATGGTTACTGGAACTCCGAAATCAAACTGTTCTTCCTCTCCCGCCACTATATTGATTTCACTTGGAATCTCATTTTCCAGCGAATACCATGCAAAAAAAAGCAGCGCAAAAAATCCGGCTTCTGCGATTTTTTGTATCCCCTTTTGTACCTTTGCAAGCATAAATCCACATCCCATCTATTATTTTAAAAAAAGAAGATATGAAATGTCATATCTCCTTTTAGTATGTGAATTTATGCTATTTTTCACTCTTGGATTTTTTTGCATGTAATGCTAATTCTTTCATTTCCCTTGCGCTCTCCAAAACGGTATCTGTAATTGCCACACCACCAATCATCCGTCCCAATTCCTTTACGCTTTCTTCCTTTTCCAGTGGGCGTATGGTTGACACGGTATTTTTTCCGACTACCGATTTTTCAATCAGAAAATGTACATCCGCCATAGCTGCAATCTGCGGCAGGTGCGTAATACAAATGACCTGATGCTTCCTTCCAATTACATTCATCTTCTCCGAAACCATCTGTGCCGTCCTACCACTGATTCCGGCATCGATTTCATCAAAAATCAGGGTTCCGATGGAATCATTCTCTGCCAGCACCGCTTTCATTGCCAGCATGATTCTGGACATTTCCCCACCGGAAGCGACTTTAGATAACGGCTTTAACGGCTCACCCGGATTTGTGGAAATTAAAAACTCTGCATCATCCATACCGTTTCCGGTAATACGTTCTGCATTTTTAAAATCCATTTCAAAACGGACATCCAAAAAATTCAAGTCAATTAAGGATTCTGTCACCTCTGCCGTCAGCCTTTTTGCATATTTTTTTCGAATTTCTGATACCTTTTTACAGTCTGCATGAAATATCTTTTCTGCCTGCATCAGCTGTTCCCTTAGTCCTGTCACATAAGCATCATGATCTTTTAAACGGCTGATTTTTTCTTCCCGTTTCTGTTTTTCTTCTAAAATTTCTTCGATGGAATCACCATACTTGGATTTCAGATGATTAATTAAATCCAGGCGCTTTTCCGTCTGGAAAAAATGTTCTTCGTCGAAATCGGCCTCCTGCAAATACTCGGAAATTTCCCGGTTTAAATCACTTAAAAGATTATCGATTTCTAAAAGTTCCTGGGAAAACCCACGCACTGCATCATCATAATCCTCTACATTAGAAAGCTCTCGCAAAGCCCGTGAGGTCAGATTAGAAGCACCGTCCATTCCGCCTGCTGTATACTCATATGTCCGATTTAACGCCTCTACAATTTTCTTTCCATTGGCAAACTTTTTATAGTCGTTCTCCAGTTCCCCATCTTCTCCAATCCGTAAAGCGGCATCCTCTATCTCCTGCCACTCATACTCTAAAAATGACAGTTCCCGAAGCCTTTGTTCTTCATCCATGGAATTATTTTCCAGTTCTTCCTTCAATTCCCTATACTTTTTATAACTTTCTTTTAATGCCTCTTTGGGTTTTGCCAGTTCCGCTTTTGCATAATCATCCAGAATTTCCAGATGTTTCTTTTTGGAAAGCAGTGACTGATGCTCATGTTGTCCATGAATATCTATTAACAGTGCTGCCACTTCTTTTACTTTAGAAGCAGGAACCGTCTCTCCATTGATTCTCGCCACACTGCGTCCCCCGGAAATTTTACGGCTCAGAATAACACTATTTTCCTCCACAGTAATATCCATGGCTGCAAGTGCCGCTTTCACCTGTTCATCCGGCACCTCGAAAATGAGTTCCACCAGTGCAAAGTCTGCGTTTTCCCGCAACATTTCCTTTTGCACTTTCTCTCCCAGTGCCAGATTGACAGAACCGATGATTATGGATTTACCTGCACCGGTTTCTCCGGAAAGAATGTTTAATCCCTCTCCGAATTCCACTTCCGCTTCTTCAATCAGTGCCAGATTTTTTACATGTAAGCTGCGTAACATATAATCTCCTTCTACTCTCTCATACGGCTTTTTACCTGTCTACTCCTCCAACATCCTGCGAAGCCTTCCCATCAGGGATACCGTATCATCCACTGTACGAACAGCGCACATAATCGTATCATCCCCTGCTATACTGCCGACAATTTCATTGCAGACCATATGATCCAGTGCAGCTGCCACTGCCATCGCCATTCCTGAAACGGTTTTTATAATCAAAATGTTCTGAGCCATATCCATGGAAATAAAACCTTCCCGGAATACCCTTGTGTATTTTGCGGTAAGATCCTCCGAAGTCTCATTCAAGGCTACATACTTCTGTTTTCCGCTATTTAGTGCTACTTTTGTAAGTTTTAATTCTCGGATATCCCGGGAAACCGTTGCCTGCGTAACGTGATAGCCCTCCCGCTCCAACTGTGCAGATAATTCCTCCTGGGTTTCAATATCATTTTTTTGAATCAGTTCCAAAATTTTGGCATGTCTGCTCGTTTTCATATATCCCTCCATTATGCGTAAGTATGCATTTTCTTTCTGAGTATTTCCAAAAAACTGATTTTACTCAATTTTAAAATTTGTGTACAGGTTTTTGCCTTATGAACCACAATGCGATCACCAACTTCCAAATGTACCGCATTATCTCCGTCAAAACTGACCTCAACCTTTTCATCCTTCTCACTCCGCCGCTGACCAACCTCAATGACAATCTCATCCTCTGCGCTTAACACTATACTTTTTGAATTTAAGGTGTGTGAGTTAATTGGTGTAATCAAAATCAGGTTTGCCTGAGGATCTACAATTGGTCCTCCTGCAGACATATTGTACGCGGTAGAACCTGTGGCAGTAGCCACAATAATGCCATCCGCCATAAAATCCGATAAGTATTCTCCATTGACATAGACCACCAGATTTACAATCTGAAGTGCTCCGCTCCGATGGATTACAATGTCATTTAATGCATTCACCTCACCGAATTCTGTTCCGTCCTTAACTACATAACCGCTTAACATCATCCGATGCTCTAAAACGTAATCATCAGAAAACATCCTGTCAATTGCCGCACATACAGTATCTTCCTCCAATTCACATAAATAACCGAGGTTTCCATGATTAACACCTATCAGCGGAATCTTTAATCTCACCGTATCTCTTGCTGCCCTGATTAATGTCCCATCGCCACCAATCACAAAGATACACTCTGTCCCTTCAGGAATCTGCTCCAAAGAAAGCGTACGTTTTCCAAACTCCGGATCCACACTGACCTGATAGGAACAGTTCCCACCCTTAAGCTGGATATAATCACATATTTTTTTGGTCAGCATCAGATTTTCATCCTTTACTGCATTGGTAATGATATAAAATTTTCTCATAACTATGCCAGTTCCGCATGCGCCGCTTCCACCACGGCGTCGATATCCACGGACTCCTCCTTTGCCCCCTCTGCACCGTTTTCAAGATACACAAGATACTCAATGTTTCCCTCTGGGCCCTTAATCGGCGAATATTCCAGATTTCGTACAAGAAACCCCTGGTCAACTGCAAAATCAATAACCTTTTCTATGACTTCCTTATGTACCTTTTTATCCCGGACAACGCCTTTCTTACCTACTTTTTCCCTGCCTGCTTCAAACTGTGGTTTGATGAGACATACCATCTGTCCTTTCTCTGTAAGCAATGCCTGAGCCGGTCCCAAAACTTTTGTTAATGAAATAAAAGAAACATCCACGGATGCAAAATCCAGCTTATCAGCAATATCTTCGGGTGTCACATAGCGTATATTCGTTTTTTCCATACAGACCACCCGCTCATCCTGTCTAAGTTTCCAGGCAAACTGACCATATCCCACATCCACGGCATACACCTTTACTGCTCCGTTTTGCAGCATACAATCCGTAAAACCTCCGGTGGATGCTCCGATATCCATGCATATTTTTCCATCCAGGGTAATTCCAAAATTTTTCATTGCCTTTTCTAACTTCAATCCGCCCCGGCTTACGTATTTTAGTGTGGAGCCATGAATTTCAATCTTTGCCTCTACATCAAAATTTGTTCCTGCCTTGTCCTCTCTTTGTCCGTCCACAAAAACATTCCCTTCCATAATCATGGTTTTCGCCTTCTCTCTGGACGGCGCAAGGCCTCTGTTTACCAATAATACATCCAGTCTTTCTTTCATAAATCCCACTTTTCTTTTATTCTAAATATATTTTAATACAAAATGAATATTTTTACATATAAAATTTTACTAAAAATTATAATCCAATAAACTCTGCAACAATCTTTTTATAGACTGAGTCAGCATCAATACCGACCTCCTGCCTTAATATATCCACATTCCCATGCTCGACATATTCATCCGATATAGCAATATTTATAATATGCACCGGATAATGACAGGCCGAAAGATATTCCGTCACATGTTCACCAAAACCACCGCTTAGCACATTTTCTTCCATGGTTACGATCAATTTATGCTCTCTTGCCGCCTGACGAAGCATCTCTTCATCCAGAGGCTTCGCAAATCTTGCATTAATCAGACTGCAGTGATAATCCAATGCCTTTAATCGTTCCCTTACTTCAACCGCAGTCTTTACCATACTCCCGTATGCAATCAGGGCAATATCGCATTCATCATAGATAATCTCACTCTTTCCAAACACAATCGGTGCCCGAAATTCTTTTAGCCCGTCATATGCCTCCCCTCTCGGATAACGAATGGAAATCGGTGTCTCAAACTTTACGGCAAACTTAATCATATCCGATAATTCCCATTTGTTTTTCGGTGCCATAAGTGTCATATTCGGCATACATGAGAGATACGATATATCAAAAATTCCCTGATGTGTCTCACCGTCGCTTCCCACAAGTCCTGCACGATCAATAGCAAAAACCACCGGAAGATTCTGGATACAGACATCATGCAAAATCTGGTCATACGCCCGCTGCAGAAAAGAAGAATAGATTGCTACGATTGGCTTTAAGCCCGCCGCTGCAAGCCCCGCCGCAAATGTCACTGCATGTTCTTCTGCAATACCAACATCAAAAAAACGCTCCGGAAACATATTGCGGAACCGTTTTAAGCCCGTGCCATCTGCCATGGCAGCCGTAATTGCAACTACTTTTTCATCCCGGTCACCCAGCTTTCGCATAACTGTGGAAAAAATGTCCTGATAATTCGCCTTCACTCTTGGATTAGACGGAATACCAGTCTCTATATCAAACGGCTCCGTGCCATGAAATCTGGCAGGATGACGTTCTGCCGGAGCATAGCCTTTCCCTTTTTTGGTAATAACATGTACAAGCACCGCTCCGTCAATTTTGGACGCTTCATGAAAAACCCTCACCATCGCAGAAATGTCATGTCCGTCCACCGGTCCCAGATAGACAATTCCCATATTCTCAAAATACATTCCTGGTATCACAAGCTGTTTTATACTGCTTTTGGTTTTATGAATATTACGGATAATTTTTTCTCCATACACAGGAATTTTACTTAAGGAGTCAATCACACCATTTTTTAAATCCTGATATGCGTTCGCTGTACGGATGCTGCTCAAATAACGGGACATTCCTCCTACATTTTCGGAAATAGACATATTATTGTCATTTAAGACAATGATAAAATTTGATTTTAACTTAGAAGCATTATTTAAAGCCTCATACGCCATACCGCCAGTCAATGCGCCATCGCCAATCACCGAGACAACCTTATAGTCTTCCCCTGTCAATTCCCTGGCCATGGCATAGCCAAGCCCTGCTGAAATCGACGTTGAACTGTGCCCAGTATCAAAACAGTCACAGTCACTTTCCGCCCGTTTCGGGAAACCGCTCATGCCGCCATATTTACGCAAATCGTCAAACCCGGCTTTACGCCCCGTTAATAATTTATGCGTATAGGACTGATGCCCCACATCCCAGATAATCTTATCCTGGGGCAGAGTAAAGGCAAGATGCATAGCCATGGTAAGTTCCACCACACCAAGGTTAGATGCCAGATGTCCCCCGGTAACAGAAATCTTTCGAATCAAAAAATCCCTAATCTCATCTGCTAATATAGGAAGCTCCTGTGGCTCCAGTTTTTTTATGTCATTTTCTTTGTTGATTTTCTCTAAGACCATAAGCCTTACCTCTATTTTTCTCTTTGGATCAAAGATAACAATAACTGATTTAAAAACTCGTTTTTCACGGAAAGAGAAGCCAACCTCTCCACTGCAGATTTAGAGAGATATTCCACATCTTCTTTTGATTTTTCTAATCCCTCATACGTCACATAGGTCGCCTTGTTGTTCTTCTCATCACTGCCAACAGGTTTTCCCAGTATCTCGCTGGTACCTGTAACATCCAAAATATCGTCTTGAATCTGAAATGCAAGTCCTACCTCTCCAGCTGCTTTCTCAATAATTTCCTGTTCCGCTTCAGATGCCCCTGCAAGAATTGCTCCCACCAGCATGGAAGCTTCAATCAATGCACTAGTCTTTAATCGATAAATAAAATCCAGCTTTTCCCGTGTAATGGCATCTCCCTTGTCTGTTTCCACATCCACGGTCTGTCCACCGACCATTCCATAAATACCTGCTTTTTTGGCAAGAACAGCAAATGCCTGTCCCACCCTTACATTTTCAGGTTCCATGGAGAATGCAAGCGCCACCGTCTCATAAGCAAGATTGAGAAGTCCATCTCCGGCGAGAATGCCCATAGCCTCCCCATATGCCTTATGCGTAGTTGGTTTTCCCCGTCGAAGGTCATCATTATCCATGGCAGGAAGGTCGTCATGCACCAGCGAATAAGTGTGTATCATCTCGATTGCCGCCATAAAAGGCTCAATTACTTTCGAACTGCCTCCAAACATTCGGTAGGTTTCAAGCATCAACATTGGCCGAAGCCTTTTTCCTCCGGCAAGAAAGCTGTAGTTCATTGCTTCGATCACAGTTTTCTGGAATCCCTCCTCTTTGGGAAGATACCCTGTAATGATATGCTCTACCTCTTTTGTATGAAGGTTCACTTCTTCTATTCTGTCCATGGCATTCTCCTAAAATTCCTCTAATTCTCCCTGCTCATTCAGCAGAAGCATTTTCTTTTCTACTTTGTCAATTTCTTCATTGCATTGTTTTAATTTTTTCATTCCTGCTTCATAAAGTGCAAAAGATTCATCCAAAGCCATATCCTTTGACTCCAGATTGTTAATTATATCTTCAATTTCCGCAAAGGTCTGCTCCAAATTCTGTTTCTTTTCTTCTTCACTCATGATGGATTCCTCCGAAATTTTTCTTTCTTTTCTACCACGGCTTCCAGGCAGCCGTTCAAGACCTGAATTTTAATTTTTTCTCCTACATCCACCTGACTGACATCATGGATATTTTTTCCTTCCATATCTGATACAAAAGAAAACCCCTGGCTCAATTTCTTTAGAGGAGAAAGTCCATCCAGATTCTGCGCCAGCAATTCCATACGATGACGTTTTTCAGTCAGTATCCCCTGCATGGCATAATTGAGTTTATCCTCCAAATCTGCCGCATACTGTTTCTTTCCGTTCAACTGATTTTCAGGGCTTAAATATTTAAGCTTTGCCACATATTGCAGTAAACGGTTTTTGGTAAGCTCCATACGGTTTTTCACCAGACGATTCAACCGGTTTTCACATGCCTGCAAATCCATAAGAAACCTTTGTACATCATATACTGCCAATTCCGCAGCAGCAGAAGGCGTCGGTGCCCGCAAATCTGCAACGTAATCCGCAATCGTGGTATCGGTCTCATGTCCCACCGCCGATATAATTGGCGTCTCGCATTCAAAAATGGCACGCGCCACGATTTCTTCATTGAAGGCCCACAGGTCTTCGATAGAACCACCGCCGCGCCCTACAATCATAACGTCCACGCCAAGCATATCCAGCGCATGGATACCGTTTACAATACTTGCCGCTGCTCCCTCACCCTGCACCAGTGCAGGGTACAGAATAAGCTGGACATAAGGATTACGTCTGGACGAAATATTCCGAATATCCTGAATTGCAGCTCCGGTAGGTGCTGTTACAATTCCAACCCGTTTCACATAACGTGGAATCGGCTTTTTATATTCCGGCGCAAACATGCCCATCTCTTCCAATTCCCGTTTTAAAGCCTCATACCGTCTGTACAAATCGCCTTCCCCATCCAGAGAAATCTCCCTGGCATAAAGCTGATACTTTCCATCCCTCTCATAGACTTCAATCGAACCGGTAACAACCACCTTATCTCCCTCTTTCATGGGAAAAGTAAGTCCTTTCCGATTTCCCGCAAACATGATTCCATTTATCGTACCGGAAGCATCCTTTAAAGTAAAATAGATATGCCCGGATGTATGATATTTACAATTTGAAATCTCTCCCTTCACGCAAAGCTGTCTTAAAAGGAAGTCCTGGGAAAACATATTTTTAATGTAAGTATTGATTTGTCCTACGGTATAAATATTTCTTTTTCCCTGTATCATGCCAGTTTCGCCAACACTCCGTTTACAAAAGAGGACGAGGTGTCCGTACCGTATTTCTTCGCCAGTTCAACTGCCTCATTGATGGCAACCCCCGTTGGAACATCCTCCTCATATTTCATTTCATAGACCGCCAGACGGATAATCGTAAGATCCACTTTGCCCATACGGCTCGTCTTCCAGCCTTTTGCCACTTCATTAACTGCCTCATCGATTTCCACTATATGGGCAATAATATCTTTTACTTTCTTTTTTACATATGCGATATCCTCTTCGCCTGCTTCTTCCTCTTTTGTCTCAAAGAACAGTTCCTCCTGCTCCTCATATTCCTTTACATCGTGGAATTCCACGCGGAACAAAATCTGAAATACCTGTTCTCTTAATTCTCTCCTGCTCATATGATTTCCTTTCTATTCTTTATCATCCTCCCAAAAGGGCTGCTTCACGAAACATTTTATGTGAAACGAAAAAGGATGTCATTTTCGACATCCTTTATTATACAACATCCATGCATAATTAAAAAGTATTATTTATTGCCGCCCATATCTACACTTGCAATACGCACATTTACGAGTGCAACATTTAATCCTGTCATGGTCTCAATCGCTGTCTTGACCTTCTCCTGCACCTTTGCTGAAACCTCCGGAATCGCATATCCGTAAGCTATATTTAAAGCAACCTCTACCTCTACGCATTCCTCTAATACTTCTACCCGGACGCCCTTGGACAGATTTTTCATGCCGAGTTTACTCACAAGCTCATTTGTAATATTGCCAGCCATAGAGCTGACCCCCTCAACCTCTGTTGCCGCAAGCCCTGCGATGATTGCAACCACTTCATCTGCAATGCGTACCTCGCCAAGGTTATCTTCCTTTATCTTAAAAATCTTTCTGTCTTCAGCCATACCTTCTGCCTCCTGCACTTATTATCTACCTGTGAAACAGCCTGCTGTTTCATATTGTTTGCTTTATTATAACAGATTATTTACTTTTTGAAAACATTTTCATACAAAATGCTTATTTTAAAAAACGAATCCGCAAAAACACATAGATGACCGCAAAAGCCACAACCAACAGGAGCATCGTCTGAAGAATAAACTTTATTGTTGCAATCCGATCCTGTCTTTTTCTTTGTTCCGCCATCCGGCGCATCCTCTCATCAAATGCCACCTGTTTCTCTTTCATAACCTGCGCAATAACATTTCTGGTACAGGAAGCAAAGATTTCTTTTCTCTCATGTCCACAGCCACCGCAGATTTCCCTTCTGCTCCAGTTCAGATGTCCGCAGGCACAGAGCCATCCTTCTTCCGTCTCTTTAGGATAACAACAAAATCGCTCATCCCTTTCTCTTAATTCGTCCAATTCCGGTTTATCTTTATAGCTGTCCGCCATAAAACATTCTGCATAATAAATATGGTATTCCGGGCCCGGATAAATTTCTTCCGTTCCATCTGCAAATTGCACACTGTACTCCATCATCTCCAAATTACGTATCCGGTCATCAACTTCTATCAAATATCCGCTTTTCACCGCTCCCGGCTCCAAATCTAAATGTTCTAAAACAAGATCAAAATCTTCTTTTCCTTCTGTTTCTATCACATCACCGAAATAATCAAAACCTCTGGCTGCAAGCACGGCACCTTCTATTCTTTTTTCCGAAACATTCTTTAATGATATTTGTGCACAATTTCTCCCATCCTCACGAAGCAGCGTCACCCGTAAATCCGCAATATGGGCATTAAAATCAACTTTTTTCTCTACACTTTTCATCCTCTTATACCTCTACTGCCCTCTGGGTGCATCTTCAATTTTTTCTTTCAGCTTTCTTGAAACAAATATATAAGCTGGAATCAAAAAAGCATCGGCAAACAACCATGCTACCGGACTCGCACAACAGGCTGCCACATAACCAAACACCGGAACAAACAGCATACCTACCAAACTTCTCGCTACCATTTCACAAACACCTGCCAAAATAGCAAGCCTGCTAAAGCCCATCCCCTGAATGGTAAATCGCACAATATTCACAAGCGCAAGCAGGATATAAAACGCCGAATTAATTACTAAAAAGAGCCATGAATTATGTAAAATTTCCTGCTCCGCCGCATCTACAAACAGCCTAGATATCTGTTCTCCAAAAAAATACAGCACAAGAAATGCAGCCACAGAATAAATAAATCCGATGACACAACAGGCTTTTAATCCTGCAGACACACGCTTGATTTTCCCCGCTCCCACATTTTGCCCTGCATAAGTCGTCATCGTCGCTCCCATAGCATCATAAGGACATGCAAAAAACATGCCGACCTTACTCCCTGCTGTTACGGCTGCAACTGCCATAGAACCAAGCGTATTTACAGCCGTCTGAAGAATGACACTACCGATTGCTGTAATGGAATATTGAAGCCCCATAGGAATTCCCATATTACAAAGGTGCAGTACATAACTGCGTTCCCATTTCCACTCTCCCTTTTCCATCTTTAATACCGCAAACTTCTTTTTTATATAAATCAGGCATAAAACGCCGGATATTCCCTGCGCAATCACCGTAGCATAGGCAGCTCCTGCCACACCAAGCCCTAAGACCAGAATCATAAATAAGTCCAGCGCGATATTTAGCAGGGACGAAAATACCAAAAATACCAACGGAGACTTACTATCTCCCAGAGAACGAATAATACCGGACAACAAATTATACAAATAAGTAACCGGAATTCCTAAAAAAATAACAAAAATATAGCTGTATGCTCCATCCAGAATATCCTCCGGTGTCCGCATCCAAAGTAAGATCTGTCTGCACAGCACGCACACAACAACCGTCATTACACTTGAAAAAAGTACTGACAGCCACACACTGTTTGCCACATATTTTCGCAGGGCGTGATAATCTCCCGCGCCAAAGCGCTGCGCAACCGGTATTGCAAATCCACTGCACACGCCCATGCAAAAACCTATAATCATAAAATTAATAGAACCTGTCGCACCGACCGCCGCCAGTGCATTTACCCCTAAAGCTTTTCCCACAATAATGGTGTCCATCATATTATAGAATTGCTGGAACAACATACCGAAAAACATCGGTATAAAAAACTGCAAAATCAGTTTAAGCGGAGATCCCTCCGTCATATCTTTTGTAGTACTTTTTCCCATATCTGATCCTTCTGCTATTTCCCTATAATATCCTCTGTATTAATGAACTCATATGGTGTCTGCTGGTAAACATAATAATTAAGCCAGTTCGCATAGAGAATATTTCCGTGGGAACGCCACTGTAAATACGGTCGCTTTGTACAATCATCCTCCGGGTAGTAATTAACCGGAAGATCAATTGGCAACCCCTTCCCCTTGTCTCGCTTATACTCCGCATCCAGCGTCAAACGATCATATTCCGGATGCCCCATCATAAAAATCTTCTTTCCCTCCAGATCGGTCACCAAAAAGACGCCAGCTTCCTCGGATTCTGCCAATATAGTAAGCTCCGGTATCTTTTCAATATCTTCCTTACGCACCTCTGTATGTCTGGAATGCGGTGCATAAAAATAATCATCAAAGCCACGCACTAAAGGTACCTTCCGATTCATCACATGATGTCTGTAGATTCCGAATTTTTTCTTGTCCAGTTCATGTTTCGGAATTCCGTAGTGGTAATAAAGCCCAGCCTGAGCGCCCCAGCACAAGTGTAATGTAGAAGTTACATGTGTTTTTGTCCACTCCATGATTTTACAAATTTCTTCCCAGTAGTCAACCTTTTCGTACGGCATCTGCTCTACCGGAGCACCAGTAATAATAAGTCCGTCAAAAGAACGATATTTTACATCTTCAAAAGTCAGATAAAATTTGTTCAAATGACTCTGTGATGTATTTTTCGATTCATGGGACGATACCGCAAGAAAAGTCACATCCACCTGCAAAGGCGTATTAGACAGAGAACGCAAAAGCTGTAACTCCGTATCTTCTTTTAGCGGCATCAGGTTTAAGATTGCTATATCAATGGGACGAATATCCTGATGCGCCGCCCTGTTTTCATCCATAACAAATATATTTTCCTTTTCCAAAATCTCCTTTGCCGGGAGATCCCCCTGAATTTTAATTGGCATACTAAAAACACACTCCTTTATCTTGTCATTACAAGGATGTCCTCCTCTGAAATGACTTTAATCCCCAGTTCATTTGCCTTGGTAAGTTTGCTTCCGGCGTTCTCCCCTGCCAGAACATAAGCCGTCTTTTTTGAAACAGAACCAGACACTTTTCCGCCGTACTTTTCGATTAACGCTGCGGCTTCTTTTCGATCCATATTCGGTAAAGTTCCTGTAATAACAAAAGTCATTCCGGCAAACCGCTCATCTGCACCTTCTTCTGGAATATATTCCATATTCACACCATGAGACCGCAGTCGTTCCATCACAATTTGGTTTTTCTCATCCTGAAAAAAACGAAAAATACAGTCCGCACTTACCTCGCCGATATCATTTACTTCCTGCAGTTGTTCTCTATCTGCCGCTTCAAGCGCCTCAAAATTTTTAAAATATTTTAAGATTGCCTTTGCTGCAGCTTTGCCCACATTCGGGATTCCAAGCCCGGTCAGCAGTTTATAGGCATCGTTTTCTTTGGATTTTTCAATTGCATCCAAAAGCTTGTCCGTATTCTTCTCTTTACCGATAATCCCCTGCTCAATCAGTTCCTCACGATGCTCTTTCAGCTCATAGATATCTGCCACGTCTTTAATATAACCCAGTCGCACTAAATCTTCAATATAGACTGTACCAAAACCCTTGATATCCATGGCATCCCTGCCAACAAAATTGATGATATGGCGTTCGAGCTGCGCCGGACAATTGGGCGACGTGCATTTGATATCCGCCGTATCTTTTTCTCGTTCTGTCTTTGCCCCACACACAGGACAGACATCCGGTATTTGAAAACGCACGGTTCCTACAGGTCTTTTTTCTTTTTTAACTTCCTTTACTTTCGGAATGATCTCTCCTGATTTATAAACCACAATCGTATCACCTATTCCGATATCCAATTCATCGATAAAATCCTGATTATGAAGCGTTGCCCTCGACACAGATGTGCCACAGAGTCGGATTGGTTCAAATATCGCAGTTGGTGTAATCCGCCCGGTTCTTCCCACGGAAAGTTCAATATCTAAAACCTTTGTTTCTTTTTCCTCCGGCGGGTATTTGTAAGCCACCGCCCAGCGCGGAACCTTCGAGGTACTTCCAAGTTTTTCACGATCTGAAATGCGATTTAATTTTACTACCGCACCATCAATGTCATATTCCAGATTTCCACGGTTTTCTCCAATTTTACAGATTGCATCCCAGACCTCATCCGCTGTTTTACATACCTTATAATCCTCAATCACCCGGATACCCTGTTTTTTTAAAAATTCATACCCTTCCGTATGTGTCTTAAATTCCATGCCCTTTACATCCTGTACATTGAATATAAACATGGAAAGCTTTCTTTCTTTCGTAATCTTACTATCAAGCTGTCTCAATGTTCCTGCAGCACAGTTACGCGGATTAGCGAATGGCTTTTTCCCCAGGAGTTCCTGTCTCTCGTTAACTGCATCAAAATCCTTAATTTTCATATAGACTTCACCGCGGATTTCTAAATATGGCAATGAATCTTTTAATTTCTTTTTGACATCCCCTATTACTTTCGCGTTTTCTGTGACATCCTCTCCGAAATTAATGCCGTCACCCCGGGTTTCTGCCAGTTTTAAAACCCCCTCCTCGTAACGAAGTGCCATAGAAAGTCCATCAATCTTATACTCAACCACAAACTCGGGATCTTCCAACTGCTCTTTCATTTCCTCCACAAAGCCGTAGACATCTTCTTTTGAAAATACATCCTGCAAGCTTAACATCGGTACATTATGGCGTACTAAAACGCCTGCCTCCCGCTTTGCCGTTCCGCCCACACGCTGTGTCGGAGAATCCGGTGTCACAAGCCCCGGGTTTTCCTTTTCCAGTGTTTTTAATTCCTGCATTAGCATGTCATACTCATAATCGGAAATTTCCGGTGCATCCATATTATAATAACGGTCAATATGGTACTCCAACGTTTTTTTCAGTTCTTCGATTCTTGTTTTTGCATCCATTATTCCATCCTGCCTTTATTTGGGAAATCTCACTGTCTCATTGGAAGAATTTTTAATCAGCTCCTGCAAAACCTTCCACTCTTTATCGGTAATCTTCCGGTACTCACCGGTCTTTAAGTCACCCAGTCGAATATTCATAATCCGAACCCTCTTTAAATGAGTGACCCGATAACCAAAATATTCACACATACGACGAATCTGACGGTTCAGTCCCTGTGTCAATATAATTTTAAACTGATGTTTTCCAAGTCTCTCCACTTTACACTTTCTGGTTGTCACTCCAAGTTCTTTAAGCGGCACACCGTTTGCCATCCCATGTAAGAATTGATCCGTCACTTCCCGGTTCACCGTTACAACATATTCCTTTTCATGCATATTGCCTGCACGCATCATCTTATTAACAATTTCTCCATTATTTGTCATTAAAAGAAGTCCCTCGGAATCCTTGTCCAAACGCCCTACCGGATATATCCTTTTCGGGTAATGAATAAAATCTACAATATTATTCTTTTCCCTTTTTTCTGCGGTACATACAATCCCCATCGGTTTATTTACAACAAGAAGAATCATTTCCTCCTCTTTTTGCACTGGCACATCATGAAAAAAAACCTGTTCTCCTGGCATAACTCTGTCGCCTGTCACCGCAATTTTTTCTCCGATGCGGACATTTCCTGCATCAATTTCCCGGTCAGCCTCCCGCCTGGAACATATCCCAGCCTCACTTAAAAATTTATTGATCCGTATTCCATTTTCTGCATTCTGCATATTGATAACTCCCGCATTTCTAAAACAAACTGTGCCTTTCGCACTCATATGAAAAAATGGCGGAGACAATAAAGCCTCCGCCCGATATTACTGTTTTACTGCAACAAATCTGTCTTGATGTATCCGGTCTGTCCATTCCACTCAACTTTGCTCCAGCCCTCTGCGTAACTCTCGACCACTTTTACCGTCTCACCTGCATACGCAACACCCAGGCGGTCTGCTGTCTCACTCATGGAAGAACGGACATTCGTCGTATCGGACAAACGTACTGTCTCACCTGCAGATACTTCATTCTGTGTTCCTGCAGACGTCTGCGATGCATCCGTTGTCAGATAATCACTCTTGATATAAGCTGTTGTTCCGTTATAATCCACCTGACTCCAGCCATCTGCTGTCGTTCCGGTTCTATTAAAGGACGCGCCAATTGTTGCAGAACCTACAATGTTTGCTGTTTCATTTGCCTCTGCACGAATATTTACCGTATCAAGTGCATAAACAGTATCGCTCACTGCCTGAACGCCTCCGTTATCCGTCGGCTGTTCCGCTGGCTCCTCTGCCGGAGCTTCCGGCTGCGGTTCGGCAGAAGTCTCTGTCTGTGCTGTCGTATCCGTCTGTGTTCCTGCTGCTATTGAAGCCGCCCACGCATTGTAAGCATCTGCCAATGTTGTATTTGCCATAGTAGCCAGATTCGGATCTGCTGCAAGAGCTGCCTCATATTTAGACTGTACATCAGCAAGCAAGGCTACTACATCATCCTGTTTTTCAAATTTATCAATGAGCTGCTTGATGTTGTCGTCCAACGGATATGCTGCATCCGGATCATTTTCCAGCATATTCAAATTAAAATAGCTGTATGCATTGTTAATGTAAAGCTTTCCATCATCATCAGTCTGAACATAGAAAAAGCTAAGTCCCGGTGCCACCGTATCTACTCCGGCAAACTTCATTTCCAGATACACAGATACCAGATAGGATTCACTATCCAGTCCCTGCTTGGTGTAACAACTGATACTCTGATAAGCATCCACATACTGACTGTACATGGAAATATAGCTCTTTTCATTTTCCGAAAGCGGTGTCGCCAATGTTGCAATCGTATCTACATCACCACTTGCATAAGCAGTAAAATAATTATTAATCAATGTATTGATTTCTTCGTTGGCATTTACCTCATAAGTACCTTCTGCACCGCTTATCTCGGTTGACTCTGCGTTATTTCCGGAACCGTCATTTTTTCTTCCCGTATTTACGATAAGTACAACCAAAAGTACTACTAAAATCGCCGCACCTGCAATATATCTTGCATTTCTCTGAATAAAATTTAAAACAGCCTCTCTGCTACCCGCTGCTTTATTCCCTGATTTATCTTCACTTTTCTTTTTGTCCTCTGAGTTCATTTCTACTTCCTCCTGGCGTTTCTCCTGCCACAATTTATCCAAAACAGATTCTCTCTACTAATATTTTCCCCAAAAAAATATGCAACCGGCGGGAATCGAACCCGCATTATAGGAGTCGGAGTCCTACGTTCTATCCATTAGACTACAGTTGCATATCGTAAATTATAATGTCTGCTCATTTCTCAAATATAAGAAACAAATAAGCGACTTTTTACATAGTACCAATTTAGCCAGAAAAAGTCAAGAGATAATCCCCTGTCAGATAGCAGAAATTTTTTCCTTAAAATATTAAATCACTTCAAACAGTCCCGCCGCGAGTACGATAATACCAAGCACGATACGATACCAGCCAAAAACCTTGAAATCGTGTTTTTTGATATAGCCCATCAAAAATTTGATAACAATCAGCGACACAAGAAATGCCACTGCCATGCCGGCTGCCAAAATCACCAATTCCTGCGAAGAAAATGCAAGACCGAATTTCATCAGTTTTAAGAGACTTGCCCCAAACATCACCGGAATCGCGAGGAAAAATGTATACTCCGCTGCCACTGTCCTGGAAACTCCAAGCAGCAATGCCCCTACAATCGTTGCACCGGAACGGGATGTTCCCGGAAAAATTGCCGCAATCAGCTGAAACATTCCTATCCAGAAAGCAAGACGATATGTAATTTCGTTTAAGGATGTAATCTTTGCCTGCTTTTCCTGATTGCGATTTTCAATTACAATGAAGGCAACACCAAACAAAATAAGCATCACCGCAACTGTCTGATAGTTGTAGAACAACGCTTCCAGCTCATCATCAAAAAGCAGTCCCACTACCGCTGCCGGAACGCAGGACACCAGAATACGGAACCAGAGCTTAAATATATCTGTCTTAATCCATGCACCTATCCCTCTCCTGGTCAAGGGTTCCACATTGTCTTTCCTTCCAAATGGCCAAATCTGCTTCCAAAATAACAGTACCACTGCAAGAATTGCTCCAAGCTGTATCACCACCTGAAACATACTGTAAAACTCCTCTGAAACCTTTAAAGATACCAATTCGTTTAAAAGTATCATATGACCAGTACTGCTAATCGGAAGCCATTCTGTAATCCCCTCCACGATTCCAAACAACACTGCCTTTAATATTTCCATTATATCCATCCTCTTTTTCCTTCCTTGTTTTCTCTTTTATATTATAATATAATAATTTGAGTATCAAACACCTTTTGTCGATAAACATACATAATCATATCACCTATGAAGAAAAAAAGGAAGTCTTATCATGATTGAACGCAAAGATTTGTTTACCATTCCATTTTACAAAAAAACTCACTTCACCGGAAGTTACCTTGGCATGCGCTACAGAATTGAACGCACTGAACGTCCTGCCGCCCCAGACGAAGTATCGGAAAATGAACCGGAAAACATTACAGTTCTAAAAGCTACTGTCTTTCCCGGCCCATATTGTTTTGATGTTGTACCAGAGGAAGAAAAAACAGCAATGGAATTTCCGTTTTCAGAAGAAGGCATCGCCGATGCCTGCAGATGGCTTAACAAACAATATGAAGCAGCCCCGGAAAAGTGGGCAAAAGGACATATCTAAGCAGGATATATGATTGACAACCAAGGCAGAATCCTTTAAGATATGCTTTGGTTATCAAAAAATTTATAAATATAAATAAGAAACAATACTATTATAATACAAAAGGAGATAAAAAATGAGCTTCACCTACTTAAACCACTTACCGACACCAGAAGAAATAAAGAAAGAATTTCCTCTTTCCGATAAGCTTACCGCTTTAAAAAAGGAAAGAGACGCCATGATACGAGATGTTCTGACTGGAAAAGATGACCGTTTTCTAGTTATCATTGGACCTTGTTCCGCCGACAGTGAGGATCCTGTCTGCGATTATGTCAGCCGTTTGACTGCTGTCCAGGAAAAGGTAAAAGACCGTCTGATTATCATTCCTCGCGTTTACACAAATAAACCAAGAACCACCGGCGAAGGCTACAAGGGAATCGCTACACAGCCGGATCCAGAGAAAGCACCGGATATGATCGCAGGACTTATTGCCATGCGTAAAATGCACATCCGTGCCATTGAAGAAAGCGGTCTGACCTCTGCCGATGAGATGCTTTATCCAGAAAACTGGGGATATGTGGAAGATTTGCTTTCTTATGTTGCCATTGGTGCCCGCTCTGTTGAAGACCAGCAGCATCGCCTGACCGTCAGCGGATTTGATGTTGCATCCGGCATGAAGAATCCGACCAGTGGTGACTTTTCCGTTATGTTAAATTCTGTTTATGCTGCACAGCATCCACACCATTTTACCTATCGCGGATTTGAAGTAGAGACTACCGGAAATGATCTGACTCACGTCGTTCTCCGCGGTGCTGTCAGCAAACACGGAAATGCAACTCAGAATTACCATTATGAAGATATTATGCGCCTGATTGAAATGTACGACAAAATGGATTTAGTAAATCCTGCCGCTATCGTGGACGCAAACCACTCCAACTCCGGCAAGAAATATAAGGAACAGATTCGTATCGTTAAAGAAGTCATGCATAACCGTCAGTTATCAAATGACATCAAAAATATGGTTAAAGGTGTTATGATTGAAAGCTATATTGAGCCTGGCAATCAGAAGATTGGTGAACATATTTACGGAAAATCTATTACCGATCCATGTCTTGGATGGGATGATTCTGAACGTCTGATTTACGATATTGCGGATATGTGCAAATAA